>JAQWHO010000108.1 GCA_029249355.1 Thalassotalea sp. | reverse complement strand
AAAACGAACCCTTTAAAACATATGATTGCTGCAATTTCTGTTGGTATATATAAGGGTGAACCTGTTGCTGATTTAGATTACCCAGAAGATTCTGCTGCCGATACTGATATGAATGTTGTGATGACAGATACTGGCAAACTGATTGAAATTCAAGGCACTGCTGAAGAAGAACCGTTTAGCTTTGATGAAATGCAAGAAATGCTATCTCTAGCAAAAAATGCCATTAATGAATTATTTGACCTACAAAAAACTGCATTAAATTAATAGGACATAGAATGAAAGCTTATCAACGTGAATTTATTGAATTTGCTTTAAATAAACAAGTATTACGTTTTGGTGAATTCACTTTAAAATCAGGCCGTACAAGTCCGTATTTTTTTAATGCTGGACTCTTTAATACTGGCTGTGATCTTGCTCGTTTAGGTCGTTTTTATGCATCTGCTTTAGTCGACTCAAATATTGAATTTGATTTACTCTTTGGTCCTGCATATAAAGGCATTCCAATTGCCACAACAACTGCAGTGGCATTAGCCGATCATCATAATAAAGATTTGCCCTATTGTTTTAATCGCAAAGAAGCTAAAACACATGGTGAAGGTGGTAGTTTAGTCGGCTCACCGCTTGAAGGTAAAGTCATGCTAGTGGATGACGTGATCACTGCAGGTACGGCAATTCGTGAATCAATGGAAATAATTAAAGCACACGGCGCTGAACTTTCAGGCGTTTTGATTGCATTAGACCGCCAAGAAAAAGGCAAAGGTGAACTTTCTGCGATTCAAGAAGTAGAACGCGACTTTGGTACTAAAGTTATTTCTATTGTTACGTTAACTGATTTGATCACCTACTTAGAAGAGCAGCCTGATATGGCTGATAGCTTAGCGACCATTAAACAGTATCAAGAAGATTACGGAATTTAGTATATTTTAGGTTTACTTTTATAGACTACCTAATTTACATAAGTAACTTATCTCGCTATTAACAAAAAACCTAACTCCTCAAGGATTTAGGTTTTTTAATTTTTACAATAAGTTATATATGCTTGCTAGGTGTATTTCTAACGATTTTAAGCCGTTAATTCAAACTGATAGCTAGGTTGCTTTTCGTAGGCTCTATTAATATTTGAGTAAAAATTTTCAATACGTAAAGCTCTTTGATCAATATCAACAGGACGTTCTGGTGCAACTTGCTCTTGCGCCTTTAGCGTTCGCTCCATGGCATGATCAAATTCATCAGAATCACTATTATGTAATACATCATCTTGGTTACTTTCGACACCAGATAACTTTGATTTACTCTCTGTATCTGAATCACGGGAAGCAGTATTTAAGCCAGCCAGTTCAGATTGAGCTTGCATGATTTTTTTCGTTGCTGAATTAGCAACACGTAAATCTTGAGCTGAAGGTTGTGCAGGAGCAAGGGCTGCTGCATACACTCTTTGCATTTTACTAATAGTAGCTTGTGGATTCCCAGCAACAGTTGTCATATCGACAGAAACTTCACCGTCGACAGCATATTTTTTCCCATCAGGACCTGTTTCAAATGAATAAGATGGGGCACCTGTAATAGAACCGCCTACAGAAGCATGAGCAGTTTCATGAGCACGCACTTCTTTATCCCGACTTTGTAATTCAGATATTATTTTTTGCTCTGCAACATCTTCATTAGCTGACTGTTGGTTGTCATTATCGGCATTTTCAGTATCTTCTTGATTATCGGCCGCTTGAGGATCTTTAGAATTTTCAGAGAATGGCTGATGGGAATGCTGTTCACCTTCTGATGAATCAGGTTTGTCATCAGAAATTGTACTGTTCGCTAATTCTGCTTGCTTGCGAAGATTTTCAAAATCAATTTGTTCATTATTTTGAGCGGGCGTTTTCGTTTTATCTCGCTCAGAACCTACGCCTTTTTCTGCCGCTGACTGCTGAGCTGCGGCAGGTTTTGCAATTAATTCACGTTGACTATTTTCACGGCGCAATGCATCCGTAGGTGGATTAACCACCGTGGGGATAGGAGAACTAACTGGTTGCGGCGTAATATTCATAAGTTTAGATACTTACATCTAATAAAGTGCCTAAAGTTTCATCGGCAGTTTTAATAACATTGGCAGAGGCTTTTGCTTGGTGTTCTGCAACTTTCAAATCAACAATTGATTTATTGAGGTTAGGTAGATTTTCTGAAGAGCCTTTTCTATCACTTGCTAAATTTTCATCTGTTGAAGTTTCTTCAGAATGAAAATGCGTAGAATGAGCTATGTCACTAGCAGCTTGACTAGCGGATTCTGTCGCTTTTTGAAAACCTTGTACGCCTGAATTAAAAGCTGATTGAACATCCATAATTTTCCCCTCAATATCTCTAACGAATCATCAGTAACAACTATCTGATCACTTATTTCTACAACGGATATTTAGTGCAAAGCAATGTGTATAATTATTAACCAAAACGTCTTAAATGTAAAGTTTTCAATCGTTGCCTTGTATTAAGGTATTGATCGATTAATCCAGCTTGAAAGCTTTTCAACAAAAGACTCAAGCTCACTAATGAAAGGCGCATGAGACGCTTTATCAAAAATTAAAACATCACTATTTTCAGACAACAAAGAGACCTTTTCAATCACAGTCTTTGGCACTAAGCCATCAAGTTTCCCATACATCCTTAAAAATGGTTGAGTAACATGATTGAGTTGCTGGCGTTGATCTTCATTTTCTAAGAACCTTAATGACAAATCTAAGGTTTGCTTGCTAGGCATCGGATATTGCATGATCAAATCACGTAACTGCTTAATATCATGACGTAAATGAGGACTCCCCATCGCTTGGATTTTTAAAAAGTTATTGATGGTTTTTTGTGTATCTTCTTCAAGTTGGCGATGAAATAAGGTTAATACCTCGGCTTTAATACCTGGCCAATTCTCATGCTCAACAAAATACGGTGTACTTGCTACAGTCACTAATCCTTTCACTTTTTCAGAGTGCTTGCAGGCAAGTTCAGTAGCCAACATCCCACCTAAAGACCAGCCAATAACTACGGCAGGTTCATCAATAATGTCAGCAATACAGGTAGCAATATTTTTTATCGTATATGGCGATATTTGATGATCAACATTAAGCCCAAAGCCCGGTAAATCTACGGTTATTACCCGAAATTTTTTTTGAAGCTGTTCAATACAAGGTTGCCAAACGCCAGAATTTAGCCCCCAGCCATGAAGGAAGACTAACGGGATCCCTGAACCACTACTCGTAATTTTCAACATAATTGCCATACTTGTTTGAGATTATTGAAAAAGCGTCAGTGTATAGAAAGTGATAAACAAATGGAATTGGATAACAAGTTCGGTGAGCGTTTTTTAGTAACGCTTAGTAAAAATATTGCAAAGTTTCTAAAAACTACTCAATACTCATTGAGTGAGTGCGAACTTTGTAAAAGTCATCATTTAATTCACCCTTTGTTGTGCCGGCATTGCTACGAAGATTTACCTCTTTTTTCTTATCAACACCTTCATAAAAATTTACTGAATTGGCCTGCCATTGATAAATTATTTCCGCACAGAGCGTTCGAACAATTACTGTGTTTATCGCCCTATGTCACTCCTTTTGACCATTGGTTAAAACAGTTAAAATATCAACAACGCTTTGAATTGGCAGACCTCTTCGGTTTTTTGTTAGCGCAACTATGGCGTAATCAAAAACTTGGAAATGATGATTCTGCACTTCTTTCTGTACCAATACATATAAAAAAATGGCAACAGAGGGGCTTTAATCAGGCGCATTTAATCGCTAAAGCATTTGCGAAGAGAAGTCATTTACCTTATTTAGATCATGCCATAATCAGAAGTAGCTATTGCGAAAGCCAAGTCGGACAAAGCGGCAAACAACGCCGAAAAAATCTAAAAAATGCATTTCAACTATCTAAAACAATTAATAAATGGCCAAGTCATATCATTTTAGTTGATGACGTGATCACTACCGGAACAACGACCAATACTATTTGCAAGTTACTTAAAAAAAAGGGAGTAAAGCACATAACCGTTTTAACGGTTGCGTTAACACTCCCTTAAAAACATCAAAAATGATTGAAGATAAATTTATTATTTAGCCGATGCACTAAAAGCTTTAGCAAAAAACAAACTATTCGCTAATACTTTTGAGCTACCTAACCAATAACCCCTAAAGGCAAAAACGTCGGTTGTTGCAATGACTCGCCCACGACCAAAATTATGTGCGACTATTGCCGGGCTATTGGCAATTTTATTGACTAAGTTTCTATCAGTATAGCCACTCATTAAAGGCGTTGGCGTATATTCAGCAACAGTAATAAATGGTGATTCAACAGATTCCATCATAATGGTGCTGTTTCTAAATAATGGTAACTGAGAATCTGTATAACCATAAGTTAGCGGATGACTAGTGTCGAGTTTAGTGTCAAAAATAGCACCGGCGATACGCTTTCTTGCCGATAGTTTTTCTTTATCTTGATAAGTTAATTCTTCCGTATCAAATAAATCATTAATATGCTCTTTGGTGACAAAATCCGCTTTTAATAATTCCACTTTTGATAACCATTTAGCTCCACGTTTCTGACCAAAAATAACACCACCATTTTTAACCCATGATTGAATGTTGCCAATCATGTTTTTATCCATATCAGTATAATTTCCATCGACCATAATAATATGACTATAGTGAGCTAAATCAACGCGTAACAAACGGCTTCTTTCAACAATCGTTACGGGGATATTTAAAGTGTCATCCAAATAATATAGGATTTCTGCCGCTTCATACTGCGAACTTCCTTTACCGCCGATAAGTAAAACTTTAACAGGTTCAACCGGTTTCATAGAGCCTGAACCAACATCAACGCCATGAATGGTTAATCCTGTGTTGATGTTAAATACATGAAGCGAATTTTCATTTGCAGCTTGCTCTACTTTATTTCTCCAGTCACTCTTCTTTTGAATACCTGCAGGAATTACAATAGTGCCAGTGGCAAAGTTTTTCGTTTTACCATCAATTACCGATGAGAATGTTTTCGTCGCTACTTTCGCTTTAATGCCTTTAGATAACAATTTATTCAATAATTTAGGCGCTAAAAAGTGATGCCACTCAAACGCATAAGCGTAAGCATTTTTATCAACAGTTCGTGCTATTTTTTGCTCTGGCTGCCATGAGTTTTTAGCGAGTCTTAAACCCCATGTACGACCTACTTTTAAGAAGTTAATATCCATTGCTAATGGCATTGTCCAACCGGAAACATCATAAAAGGTATTATCCTGAAAATCAGTTCCTTGATTAAATAATGCTTGGATCACGCGGTATTGCTTTTGTGCTAATGGTAAATAAAAACTCTCTTCTTTTTTATAGAGTGTTCCTTCGTAACGGAAATCTTCTGTTAAAGGCATCACGTTAATTTGATGTGCTTTAAGCTTCTCTAAAAAAATATTTAAACGATAAGTGTCTTTTCCTTCAGTGATTAAATAACCACTGAATTTTTCTTTTTTGATTAATTGTTCAGACTCTTCGTGGAAATTTTTACGGTAATTCTTAAAATTATCACTATTTTCCCAAGCGCCTTTAATAGTCGATAACGACGTTAAAACATGATTTTTAATGCCGTATTCAAACGTTAATAAACCATTAATGCTGTCTTGTTGAAAGCCTCGGCTACTTGCTTGTTCAAATAGAATACCAATGCCGCCATTAATATCAGGATAAGTAGATCCTTTGCCATAATAAAAATCGTCAAAACTTTCTTGGCTGTAATATAAACGATTTTCTTTATCTAATGCTTCTGCGTGAAACGTCGCAAGAAGTTGCGTTAATTCAGTAGTCTTCTTTGGTGTTAATGGATGAGTTCTACTTGGAATACCTGGCTGGAAAAAATAACTGCTATTGGCGCCCATTTCGTGAAAGTCACCTAACACATGCGGTTGATATTGGTGAAAATACGCTAATCTATTGCGACTTTCTTTTTGAGAAAGTAATAACCAATCACGATTTAAATCAAAACCAAAATGATTCGTTCGGCCAGTTCGCCACTGTTGATGATGTTCTATGTGGTTTGGATCTGGATTAGCGGTAGTTCCTCGGTAAGTATTGACCCAATTAACAAAGCGGTCCATACCATCAGGATTGATGCTCGGTTCTAATACTATCACGGTATTTTTTAAAATCTCGGTTACTGATTCATCTTGGCTGGCGGCTAAATGATAGGCGATAACTAATGCTGCATTGCTGCCACTAATCTCATCACCGTGCACTGAATAGCCTAACCATATGACTAAAGGATCTTCTGGATTTTTTCCGACATCACTACGCGATAATAATTCAGGTAGTTTAGTAATATTGTCTGGGTGAGAAATCGTTAATAACACCTGTTTTCGCATTTCTGTTGTACGACCAATATCTGTCAGTACCACTTTATTTGAAGCTTGTGCGAGAGTTTCCATATATTGAACGAGTTGATCATGACGAATATGTCGCTCGCCTAATCCAAAACCTAAAACAGCTGCTGGTTTGATAATTTGTTGATCATAACTATGATTTTCTGGTAAATATTTTTCAACGGCTGCGGCAAATGAAGAGTTACTCAAAAAAAGAAATAATAGGGTAATTATTAGAGAACGAAAATGCATTATTGGGGTTCCTAGCTTATTGTTTTTATCAAACCAAATGAACTTGATAAGCACAAAATAACAAACTCTTACCTAAGCAGCTAGTACTTCCCCCTTATATTCTCGTGGTTTTATCTCTTTTTTATATCTATTAGGCACAAAGTTGATATTTTTTCTAAAAAGTAATGCGAAGAATAAATGATCACTAGCGAAACTTAACTCAGCAGAGTAAAATAATCATACTTGACTAAATTAGTCGGGTATAACGTTTGTCTTATCCTATTTTTGAAAAGTTTAGAGCGAAGAGCATTATGATCACAATTTCAGAAACAGCCCAAGAACATTTTCAAAAGCTGTTATCTCAACAAGCCGAAGGCACAAGTATTCGAGTATTTGTCGTCAATCCAGGAACTGCAAGTGCCGAATGTGGTGTTTCATATTGCCCAGCTGATGCAATAGAGCCTGAAGATATCGAAATTCCTTTTGAGCATTTTTCTGCTTATGTAGACGCAGACAGTAAAACGTTTTTAGAAGATGCTGAAATTGATTTCACTACCGACCAAATGGGCTCTCAATTAACCCTAAAAGCACCGAATGCTAAATTGCGTAAAGTTGGTGATGATGCACCATTATTTGAACGTGTAGATTACTTTTTAAAGGCTGAAGTTAACCCACAATTAGCGGGTCATGGCGGTGAATGTACGCTAATGGAAATCACAGAAGATGGTTATGCTGTTTTACAATTTGGCGGTGGCTGCAATGGTTGTAGTCAAATTGATGTTACCGTTAAAGATGGTATTGAAAAGCAGCTTATTGAAATGATGGGTGATGAAATTAAAGGCGTGAAAGATATGACTGAACACGAACGCGGCGAACATTCTTATTATTAATCCCCTTCATTATTGAAGTGACTCTGCAAAAGCCAAATGAATATAAATCATTTGGCTTTTTTAATGATGGGCTAAGCTCAATAAATAAAACCCAATACTTTATTGAAAATTACCAGACCAAATATTTTTCTGAAAATGCCACGCCAACGTTAGACCTCTCGCGATCATAAAAATGGTAAAAGCCATCCATAACCCGTTATTGCCATAATCTTGTAATAACCACCATATAGGGAAAAAACAGCCAAAGGTTGCAAGCACCATACTATTTCGCATTGCCTTAGCCTGCGTTAATCCAATATAAATGCCGTCAAATAGATAACTCCAACAAGCGGCAAGCGGCAGAATCATGATCCAAATTAAATACTGGTCGGCATACAACACCACGGCTTCAATATCTGAAATTAAACGAACAATAACATTGCCTGAAACGACAAAAAACAAACTATAAACTAGCGCAAATATCACCGTCCAAAACAAACTAACCTTAAACACCTCTTGCAACTGTTTATGATTATTTTCACCTTTGGCTTTACCCACCATAACTTCTGCAGCATTAGCTATACCGTCTAAACCAAATGAAATAAATAATAAAAAATTCATTAAAATAGCATTAGCTGCAACAACGTTATCGCCTAACCTTGCACCTTGAAAAGTAATAAAAACAAAGCAACTTTGTAAACAAAGTGTACGAATCAAAATATCTCGGTTAAGTTTGAAATAACTTCTTAACGCAATTTTGTCGAAAAGCTTAGTTTTAAGGTCCATTAATGATGTTTTAATGACATGTTTAAATTGATGGATAATTAAAGAAAATGATAATATTACGCTTGAATACTCAGCAATCAATGTGGCGTAGGCAACACCTTTAACTTGCCAATCGAGCCATAATACAAAAATAATATCTAAGGTAAGATTAACCAAGTTTGTGAAGATCAAAATCCACATCACGGCTTTTGCTTTATGATTGCCTAATAACCAACCTAAAAGTACCAAATTAGCCAATGCTGCAGGTAAACCCCACACCCTTATTTCGCTATATTGTTTGGCATAGAACTGCACATTTTCAGAGCCGCCAGATAAATAAAGCGCACCATTAATATAAGGAGATTGAAGCAATATAAAAGTGCCTCCAACGAAGAAAGCGACCAGTAAGCCTCGCAACAGCACAAGTAAATTTTGCTGAATACTTTGTTGACCAAGTGCTTGAGCAGCTAACCCAGTAGTCGCCATACGTAAAAAACCACATAACCACGTAATACAGGTGATTATCATCGCGCCAACCGTGCTTCCTCCCAAGTAATAGGCATGGTCTAAATGTCCAATTACGGCTGTATCTACCATGCCTAATAAAGGAACAGTGATGTTGGAGAGGATCATCGGGATAGCTAAAACGAACAATTGTTTATGACAAGACGTATTTGAAAAGAACAATTATCAACCTCTTATTAATTAATCGACTATAAATAATGAATCTATAAACTATAAATATTGCGTGAGAAGCGCTATGGTTTACACCATTAGCATTTTACTACGAAAAACAGGGTATTCACGTGAAAAATACAAATATAGCTATTTTGATTCTTTTCTTAAGTTTCGCGTTTAATAGTTTTGCAGCCGTTATTCTACAATATCATCATGTTAGTGACGATACGCCATCAAGCACCAGTATTTCTCCACTGCAATTTGAAGCGCATATGCAATATTTAGCGGATAACAGCTTTCGTGTCGTTTCTCTATCCGAGTTAATGAATAGCATTCGAAAGCAACAGCCTATTCCTGATAAAACCGTCGCTATTACTTTTGACGATGCCTATTTAGATATTCTTACACAAGGAAAACCTATTCTCGACAAATTTAACTACCCTTTCACCATTTTCATTAATCCCGGTATTGTTAACCAAGAATCTGAACATTACCTTTCTTGGCAGCAATTAAAAAAGATGGCTGAACAAGGCGTAATAATCGCCAATCATGGTTTTAATCATGACTCTTTAGCACGTATTCCTGAGGGGCTAACCGAGAAAGAATGGCTTGATAAACAAACCGTTTTATTAATGAATGCTGAAAAGATCATCGAAGAAAAAACAGGGCAGAGTTGGCATTATTTTGCCTATCCTTATGGCGAATATACGCCAGCAATTCAGCAATGGATAAAAGACAATGACTTCATCGCCTTTTCTCAACAAAGTGGTGCTGTGGGTTTAGCCACCGATTTAACCACGGTGCCGCGTTTTCCTGCGTCTAAACCTTATGATCAACTTACCAGTTTAAAAGATAAACTGTACGCCTTACCCTTTTCTATCACTGTATCTGACAATAATGCAGAAACTATTTTTGAAAAACATAGTCTAGAATCGGCCACATTTAATGTAATTGTTGATGATTTTAGAAAAGCGCAGTTAAATTGTTATGTTTCTGGAATAGGTAAACAAAAGGTTGAGTGGCAAGAAGATGATAGTTTTACTATTAATTTTAATGCTCCGCTGCCAACAGGTAGGGTGAGAGCAAATTGCACGGCTCAAAGTAAAAGTGATCCTAGTCGATATTATTGGTATTCAAAGCCTTGGTTTATTCTTAAAGAAGGCAAAGAGTGGTATCCACTTTAACGTTTATTTAAACAACGTTTAACAGCTATTATAAAAACCAAAAAAGGAGCGAAAGCTCCTTTTTTGTTAATACTACACATTCATTTCTTTCGAATGTGATTACTCAGATAAATTAACAATTTTTGCAAAATCACTGACTAAATTATCGCCTGAAATAATAGGTAATAGACCTAGTTCATGTTCTGGTTTAAATATAGCGGCAATCTTGCCTCGAGGGTTAACCAGCACGATTGAAGCACTATGATCGACTAAGTAATTATCATCACGTTTTTCATCGCTAATGGCGTACATCAATCCCATATTTCTAGCAAATGGAAATAAGGTCGCGTGATCAGCCGTTAAAGCAATAAATTCGGCATTAAAATAGGCAATATATTGAGAAAGCTTTTCAACGGTATCTCGTTGTGGATCAACTGAAACAAGCAATACTTGTACATCAGTATTAATTGCTTTTAAATCATCATAAACAAAGTTCAACTCTTGTAACGTCGTTGGGCATACATCGGGACAAGAAGTATAACCAAAAAATACCCACGACCATTTCCCAACAAATTGCTCATTTTCAAAAGCAGCACCTTGATGATCAACCATCGAGAACGGTTTAATCGTTCGGGGAGTTTGATAAAACAATGAATGTTCGGGTTGAGCAAGGTTAAACGACTTTTGAAATATCAAAAAACCCGTCGCTATTGAAATAACCGCAACAATAGCGATAAGTAATTTATTCACAACTTTTTCCTTAAATTTTTTAATATTTAGTTAATTGGTAAAAGATAATGATCAACTAACAAAATAATAAAGAGCAGCATTAAATGTATGATCGAAAACTTAAAGGTGTCCATTGCGGTACTTTCTTCGGCATTAAACTTCAGTTTCCATGCATAGACAAAAAATATGATATTAAGCACTACGGCGCCAATTAAATACAACCAATTACTCATGCCCACTAAGTACGGCAACAAACCGACAACAAACAATAAAACGGTGTATAAAAGAATTTGTGTTTTAGTGAAGTTAACTCCATGCGTTACAGGCAACATAGGAATATTCACTTTCGCATATTCATCTTTACGATGAATCGCTAATGCCCAAAAGTGTGGCGGTGTCCAAGTGAAAATAAGTAAGACGAGTAACAGCGCATTAGGATGAATTTCATTGGTCATTGCTGTCCAACCTAATAAAGGAGGAATCGCTCCAGCTAGGCCGCCAATGGTGATATTTTGTGGCGTAGCGCGTTTTAAATACATAGTATATACAAAGCTATAACCCACTAAACCAGAAAAGGTTAACCAAGCAGTTAAGGGATTTACAAAACTGTATAAAATAGCAAAGCCTGAAACCGCTAAAAGCATCGCAAATAATGCCGCATTTTTAGGATCTAGTCGACCTGTAGCAACCGGACGATTATAGGTTCTCCCCATTATGCTATCAATACGCTCATCAACAATATGATTAATCGCCGCTGCTGCAGAAGATAAAAAACCGATCCCTACCATAGAAGGAATTAAAACTTGCCAAGGAATAGCACCTGGTACAGACAAACACATACCAACGAGAGCCGTTAATACTAACAAGGCAACAACACGTGGTTTGGTGATTTCATAATAATCACGCCATGTTGCCGTCATTTCTTTACTCACATCAGCCTCTAATGAAGAAACATTACTATTCATTTTATTTCCTTAAATCAGCACTAGGCTTTTCGTTTTAAACTATACGTTAATAAAATTAACATTAACATTAAGCATGCGGCAACTATGTTGTGACTTACCGCGACGGATAGCGGTAATGAAAACCAAATATTACTAATTCCCAATGCTACTTGAGCTGCTAATACTGCGACTAAACCTAATGCTGAGTTCTTGAAAAATCGAGTGTGAGCTTTCGCAAATATCGTACAAGCTAACCACAATAAATATAGTGTGGTGATAATTGCGCCAATACGGTGCATTACATGAATGGTGACACGCTCTGCATGGTGTAAATGCCCAAACTCGTAACTGTCTTTTTCAGGCGGTATTGGATGAAATGATTTTTCGAATGTTAACTCATCTTGCCAACCGGCTTGGCAAATGGGTAATTCCACACAAACTAGCGCAGCATAATTTGAAGATGTCCATCCGCCCAATGCTATTTGCAGTGTTAAAATAACAATACCTATTCCACCATAACGGGCATAACGACGAACCGCAGCATCACCACCGGGTACACGATATGGGTTTAATCTTAAATACAATAAAAACAGCAAGCATAACGTGGTGAATCCCCCCAGCAAATGCCCCATGACAACGACAGGCATTAGCATTAAAGTCACAGTCCACATGCCTAATGCTGCTTGAAAAACAACCACACACAGGATCAAAGTCGGTAAGAAGACCGGCGTATTTTGCCCTCTATTTTTTATCGATAAAACGGCTATCGCTAAAATAAATAAACCTAGAGCACCTGCAAAATAGCGGTGGATCATTTCATTCCATGCTTTTTCAGGTTCAACTGGTCGATCAGGAAACGCTTTTTCCGCCGTTGATATTTGTTCTGAAGATTCTGGGACATCTAAAAAGCCATAACAACCCGGCCAATCAGGACAACCTAAGCCAGCATGTGTTAACCGAGTATAAGCGCCTAGCGTAACAACAATTACAGCAAGTAAAATGCTGAAAAGGACCAATCGTCTAATATTTTTAGTATTTTGATGTTGCATATTAGCCAATCCTTGAATATTTTAATAATTTCTTCATATCCGCAAGAATTGACTTATCGAAGGTTATTAAGTCTTGCTCTTCTGTAGGAGCTTGGTAAGACATCACCACATTACCTAAAGGATCAATAATCAGTAATTGATTAGCTGATATGTGTTTATTCGCTTGTATTGGTAGCGCTAACTGTTGCCATTTGTGATGACGTAAATTACTTTGCTGATTTTCAGCTAACGGCTGTTCCATCAACGCAACAGGAGTGACTCTTGGTAGTTCTTTTCCAAGCAATGTGTAAGTATTGTTAACCGACAACAGAGTTTTTTGACAAAGCGTTTCGCACGTTTTGGGAAGTCGGTAAAGCAGTAACCATTGCTCGTTAAAAGACTCATGTTCAATACCTAAATCAGTTAACGTAAGTTCTTGTTCTGATAATTGCCCAAAATTAGTCACCCCATAATCAAACCACTGTTGTTCTAAAGCTAATTTAGCTAATACTACGGGTAAAATAAAAACACCTAACGTGATGAGTAAAGTTCGACGAGATTTATTAATTTGAGGCAAAGACATAGATAACCTTTATTTTTATTTTTTATTATTTATTATTATTTATTGATTTGTTATTCGGTCTATTTTTAGTAAACCATACACTAGCACTGATCATTAATATTAACCAAGCTGCAGCTAATGAAAACCATTGAAACGCATAAGCGCGATGTTTTTCTGGTGGCATCACAATAGGACGCCAATTTTTTTCAAAACCTAGACTCTCATTTGTATCTAAGTAGACGACAAAGGGCAATAACTTTTGCTCAATTAATGCTGAAAATTTATCAATTTCTATCGTTTGTATTCTTAAAGGCCACATTGGATTGACAAAATTTTGCTCACTTAAAACAATGCCTTTTTCAACTAAGCGAATATGCCCGTTAACAGTATGTTCCCCCGAAATAGCCTTTACTCCTGGCAGCTTACTTCTATCAATAAATCCTTCAACCCATCCAAGGTTCACTAATACGGCTGTTTTATCAGTAACTAATACTTGTAAAGCCCGATAACCCAATCGTCCTTTATGGGTTTGATTATCAAGGAGGAAAAGCTTATTTTCATCGAATGTGCCATTTAATAAAATGGGCAGATCATTAATATTTTCGTTAACTTGTTGTAAGGACAAAACTTCAGTTAAAGATAGTGCGTCTTGAGTTTTATATTGACTGATGCGAAATAAACGCTGCTCTTTTTCAACGGCTCTTGACGTTTGCCATAATCCAAGCTTGATTAATCCACCAAAGACAAGCAAAGTGAAGATCACTACGAACCAGTTTAATTGATTGATATATTCTCTAAAATCAGCAAACTTCATACATTACCGTAAAAATTAATAACAACCTATATAACCTAACACAATAAAAAGAGAGGGTTTTGTGATTATAAAAATTATCATTGTCGGCTTATTAGCCTTTATGGTTTATAACCTGTTTCGCGCATTGTTGCTAATGAATAAAAATGACCCTAATAAGCCAAGCATGTCTAAGTTTATCGGCCGTCGAGTCATGACCTCAGTGGTCATTGTGATTTTATTATTAGTTGGCATTCTCACAGGTGTTATTACACCGAATCCTCGGCCATTTTAATAAATATTTTTCGAAAAATAAGGCGCTTAATTAGCGCCTTAATTATTTTTATATTTTGTATATTCTATGTAAGAGCTTGAGGCTAAATTGATTAGCTCAAGAACAAAAAGAAGGCACGGAATGTAAAATTTTACTTGAGTACCTTCGATGAAGTTATTGAGTTAATCAATGACGCATCCAGTTTTTAAATGATGTAAACAAACACAAATAAGAACACCCAAACCACATCAACAAAATGCCAATACCAACTCGCTGCTTGAAAGGCAAAATGGTTTTTAGGCGTAAAGTGACCTTTAAATACCCTGATCAACATTACGATTAGCATGATAGTACCTAATGTTACATGCATACCATGGAAGCCGGTCAACAGATAAAATGTATTACCGTAAATACCACTGTCTAAATAGAGCTTCATTTCATCAGCATACCCATGGGCATACTCTAAACCTTGGCAATATAAGAACACAACACCTAATAAACACGTTAAGCCTAACCAAAATTTCAATTGAGGACGTTTATCTTGCTCTAAGGCAACATGTGCAAAATGTGCGGTCACTGATGATGTTAATAATAAAATAGTATTTATTAGTGGTAACCCATACCAACCCATACCAGTGGTCTCGGTACCATCAGGCGTTTTGATTAACGGCCATTGCGCAGTAAATTCAGGCCATAAAACAGCGCCGGTCATAGCATTATTATCAGCGCCCCCTAACCATGGAACAGAAAGTGTTCTGGCATACAGTAAAGCACCAAAAAATGCCGCAAAGAACATTACTTCAGAAAAGATGAACCAACTCATCCCTTGCTTAAATGAATTGTCCATTTGGTGGCTATATTTGCCTGACATGGATTCAGTAATCACATTATTGAACCAACCAAACATCATGTATATCACCATAGCAATCCCGGCAATTAATACATAACCACCGAAGCCTGATGTAGAATTTTTAATATCTGTTACATAGTTTGCAGCGCCAACGGCGATTAAAAACAATGCAACGGCACCAACAATCGGCCAATGGCTTTGTGCGGGTACATAATATGTTTCATATTTTTTTGTAGTCATAACTATTCCCCTGTGTTTTCGCGTAATCGCCTAAGATTCAACTGTGCCGGTAATATCGTATAAAGTGTATGACAAAGTGATTGTCGATACTTCTTCAGGCAGCTCTGCATCAACATAAAATTGCAGAGCCATTTCGATATCTTCTTGTGCTTTAAGCGGCTGAGAGTTGAAACAAAAACACTCTATTTTTTGAAAATAAATCGCGGCTTTACCAGGTGAAACAGACGGTACTGCTTGACCAATAATGTCCTTAACCGATTCATTTTTCGCGTAAAACTTCACTAATTTCATTTCACCAGGATGTACTTTAATTTCATTTATCATAGGTTCAAACTGCCAAGGTATTCCTTTTGCAGTTCGACTAATAAATTGAACAGTAATGGTACGGCTTTCATCGATGCCATCTTCATTGACTTTGGCAGCAGTTGTCGCCGTTTTACCATTTAATCCGGTGATATCACAAAACACGTCATATAAAGGTACTAAAGCAAAACCAAAACCAAACATACCAAAAACAACTAACAACAGTTTTTTTACGGTTTTAGTCTTGTTATTTGATAGTTCTTGGTTTTGCTCTGTACTCATTATATTCTCCTATTGCCCTTTAATATCTTCAGGATTAGGTGGTGTTTCAAACGTATGATAAGGCGCCGGACTTGCTACAGTCCATTCTAAACCTTCAGCACCATCCCATGGTTTTGCTTCAGCTTTTTTACCACCTTTAATACACTTAATAACCACTACTAAGAAGATCAATTGTGATAAACCAAAGGCAAAGCCACCGATACTCACCCATTTATTAAAGTCTGCGAATTGCAAAGCGTAATCAGGAATTCGACGGGGCATCCCTGCTAATCCTAAGAAATGCATAGGGAAAAACAAAATATTCACCGAAATAAGCGAGCACCAGAAATGCGCTTTACTTAAACCGTCGTGATACATATGTCCGGTCCATTTAGGCAACCAGTAATAAGCACCTGCATAGATAGAAAATAGTGAACCCGTTACTAATACATAATGGAAATGCGCAACAACAAAGTAGGTATCATGATATTGGAAATCAACCGGAGTTAACGCCAGCATCAAACCTGAGAAGCCACCAATTGTGAATAGAATTACAAATGCGATTGAAAATAACATCGGGATTTCAAACGACATTGAACCACGCCACATAGTTGCAACCCAGTTGAAAACTTTCACACCCGTAGGTACAGCAATCAACATCGTACAATACATGAAGAATAACTCACCAAACAATGGCAAACC
>JAQWHO010000107.1 GCA_029249355.1 Thalassotalea sp. | reverse complement strand
GGCAATGGTGATTGCACTGGTTTTGGTAACGCTTTTCCCTGCCATTAGTGAATTTTTACCGTCACTTTTTGGTTTGATTTAATCAGTCAATCGAAAACCTATTTCAAGTTTAGTTCAATAAGTTTTAGTTCAATTCAGTATTGTTAAGGAAGTATTTTTTATGATGATTTTTCAATTATAATAACCTAGATAAATGTAAATATTATATTATTCAAACATACCATTTAAGGTTGCGTAAGCGCTTTAATATTATTTATTATCGGTCGTCGATTTTTAAACTTGAGCTAATACAGACTACTCGATGTTGTAATTTAGCGCTATTTGAGCCTATGCCTACAAGATTTCTTTACTTCGTTAATGCGGCCAATTCAATAGTCACTTGATCAATGCCATATTTCGCTATTCTTCCATTAAATTCAGCTTGTTTACTACTTAATAATGAAATGCCTTCAACAATTAAATCATACGCTTTCCATTGACCTGTTTTTTTGTTTTTACGCATCTGAAACGTTAAATGAATATCAGGTTTGTTGACATCAACTATAGTAGCGTTAACTGATGTCATGGTTGCTGAGCTTTTTACCTGACCTTTTTCATAGACAACTTTCTGATTGTTATATTGATTCAAAGCTGTGGCGTAAGTTCTAATTAAATAGTGGCGCATAGAATGGGTGAATTTTTCACGTTGTTCTTTCGTCGAATCTTTTAGGTGTTTACCTAATATTTTGTACGAGGCGTATGTATAATCCACAGAAGGGATCAGCTCTTGCTCGACAATTTCACGCATTAACTCAGGAAATTTATTAAGTTCTTGCTGACTATTGGCAATGCGGCCAAATAACTTTTCGCCTACAGTTTTAATTTCTTCATAGGGTGAAAATGGTTGCACATCTGTGGCTGCTTGAATATTAAATGTTAAAAAAATAATAAGTAGTGCAGTAAGTTTTTTCACAGCCCTTCCTTTGAGTTTGATGAAATAGGTATGTGGATATTTTACATACCGACCATGCGGTCTGTAAATGTTTTTTTAAGATTGAATTAACATTTTATTATTCGTTTATGGAATATAGACAAGAAAAAGAAGGGGATTTGGCTGTACTGTATAAGAGTTATTTTTTTAAATGACGAATATAACAACAAAGCTCATTATTAACTTTGGTAAAGAGTTCTTTATTTTTAGCACTTTTGCTTAAGCTTGATGAACCATGAAAACAAGAAACAATAAAGTAGGCGACTTGGTTAAAGTCTAACCCATCTCTTAATTTGCTCGCCACACGTTGTAGGTTAAAGGCAATTAAATGATTAAGTTGTTGTTGCATGTTCAACACTCGTAAACGAAAACCTTCATCAACACCTGACATTTCTTGACATAAGTTATTGAGCGGACAGCCACAAACTACTTCGTCACAACTCATTTCTTTTGACATGCCTTCGAAAAAATCACATAAACTTGCAATAGGATCGTCAGTTTCTACAGCCGGCGCCCACATCGATAAAAACATCGGGGTGTATATTTCTTCAAATACCGCGTAGCCAAGCTCCATTTTATTTTCAAAATGATGATATAAAGCGCCTTTGGAAATATTACATCGCTTAAGGATGATCGAAAGGCTAGTGGCAGTGAATCCATGTTGACGGATTTCATCTGCGCTTACTTCTAAAATTTTTTGACGTGTTTGCTCTGCATCTCTCATATCGAAAACCTCATAGTTCGATACAACTATTCTAACCAACCAATCGGTTTGTTACTAGTGATTAATGCTTTTATTAATCATTAGATAATGCTTTATTCTTTAGGTAAGGTAATAATAAATTGGCAACCTCTCTCGATAGTATCGTTGAGTGAAATTGTTCCTTGTAAGCTACTCGTTATGATATTACTGATGATGCTTAAACCTAAACCGGTATTACCTGATGCTCTATTTGTCGTGAAAAAAGGATCAAATATTTTACGTTGAATATTTTTATCTATGCCAATTCCATTATCTGAGACTATTAAAATAAGTTCTTTTTTGGTTGCTTTAGCAGATATATTGATAGTTTTACTCTCGAGAATGAAACTCGCAGGAAAAGCATGATGTACAGCATTTGTAATTAAATTCACAAATACTTGTGACAATTTCGCTGGATAAGTATGTATTTGAAAGTCATCCCCTTCAATAGCTAGTTCTAATGTTATGTTATGCTTTTTGGTCATTGGTAATAAACTTGTTGATAGGTTTTCAATCCATTTTTTAAGTTTTATAGGCGTTTTTTTATCGGTACTATGTTCAACAGCAACTTGTTTAAAGTTTTGTACTAAATGAGCTGAGCGTTTTAAATTATGATTTAATGAGGCTACTAGTTCGTGTAATAGTAATAAGTTTTTTTCTAGATCAGTTTTAGATAATGTTTGTTCTATTAGTTTGGTTTGAAGGGTATTAATTATTTCTTCAATATTAGAACTACTGAGTATTGATACCCCTAGTGGGGTATTGATTTCATGTGCAACCCCTGCTACTAACCCTCCTAAGGAAGCCATTTTTTCTTGCTCAACCAATTTATCTTGCGAGCTTTTTAATATGGCTAGAGTATTTGTTAACTCTTGAGTACGTTCTTCTACGCGTTGTTCAAGCGTACGGTTTAACTTTTCTAATTCTTTTTCTCTGTCGTATCTTTCAAGCTCGGCAGAAATTCGTCCAGAAAAAAAATCAAAAAGTGTTACGATGAAATCGGTATCTTTTATCGGGTTTTCATATAACGCAACAATTAATCCCATTACATTACCGTGAGAATCGTGCAGCGGAGTACCCACATAACCTTCAATATTCATGTCTATCAATAATTGGTCATGTGGGTAAATAGAACAAATGCCTTTGGGGTACATACATACAGTATCATCTGAAACATCAGCGCAAGGAGTATCTTGTAAAGCGTATTCGAAATTATCTGCAATCTTACTTTTAGCGACTAAACTAATCGTTTGAGATGTGTATTTCTCTTTATTTATTCTGGCAATAAACGTGTAATCAGCATTAATAATGTCATCTAGTTGTAGCGTAATAGAATTGAAAAATTCTTCACCGTATGAAGATCTTAAACTTTCAATGACTTTAGGGATGTATTTTTCGAATGATGGCATAATTAACTTTCTTCTTTTCTTAATAGTAAGCTTTCGATAAACAGAGCGACATTATTTGCGAAAAGATTAATTAACTTTAAGGAGATTCGATTTAACTTTTCTTTGTGCTTTAAGGTGAAAACAGTTTCAGTTCCTTTCTTTGAACAATAGTAGTGGCAAATATATGGTGGGGTTACCACTGTATTTTTTTTTGCGAATGCTTGGCGTACTATTTCAATTAATGGTGAGTCGATAGTTTCTAATCTTTCGTCATCAATAAACCCTGCGTTAGAATCATTCATTTCTATATTCCATGAATTATTTTCTGCTTGTATGAATGAGTAAGCTTGAGAGTTTTTAATCATTAGATGAGTGCTTTCAGTATTAAGCACATATTTAATTTGAATAAGAATTGCACTAGCAAGTTCCATTACATCGTCTATTTCCTTCAAATGAGAAATAGAGTTTATTATAGCTACTAACCCCTTTTGATAGTTTTGAATGCTAATTAAATCGCGATAGGATCTTAATGCAATAAATACTGAATGGTTAAGTGAGCGTACTGATATTTCAGTTTTTGATTTATAGCCATCAATATCATAATCTCTAATAACTTCATTTTCTGGAGCGCTGCCAGGTTGCCCTGTTCTTAAAACAATACGGGTGAAATGATTGTTGAGTTGTTCACGGATAAATTTAACTACTTCTAATCCAGCATGATCTGACTCCATGACTACATCTAAAAACACCAGAGAAATATCGTGATGTTCAGTAAAATATTTCTTTGCCTCATCACCACTATATAAGCTAACGAACTCTAATGCTTTTCCTTCAAAATAAAAGTCTGCAAGAGTCATTCGTGTCACTTTATGAATTTCATCATCGTCATCTACAATGACTACTTTCCATGGGCGTAAAGTTGTTTCACTTTTGTTGATGATCTCTTTACGATCTTCTTCTGCCAACCAATCCATTTATTATCCCTAATACCAATATTTATCTTCAATTTTAGAGTCATGTTCGTGAAAATGCTAATTTAAAAAACGATTACTTATTCAGAAAATAATATATAACATCAGTTCAAATATATTAAAGTATCAACGAATTAGAAGGGGAGTTAAGCCAAACTTACAGACTCATTAATAAAGATGAATTGAAGAACTTGTGACGAAATGAAAGCCAATTAACATTACTTAACTGGCTTGTTGTGTACTATATATTTTCTAATTTCCCTATCGGGGAATCAATAGAATCTGGTGGAATAGTAAACCACTGAGGCCCTTTTTCTGTCATGTATAAACAGTCTTCAAGCCTAACGCCAAACTTTTCTGGTAGGTAAATCCCCGGTTCATTTGAAAAACACATACCTTTTGCTAGTTTTGTTTTTTCTCCACGAACAAAATTAATGCCTTCATGTCCTTTCATGCCAATACCGTGACCTGTTCTATGAGATAAACCCGGAAGTTTATAATCCGGGCCTAAACCTACACTCTCATAATAT
>JAQWHO010000106.1 GCA_029249355.1 Thalassotalea sp. | reverse complement strand
CTCTGTTGGTATTGAAAATGAAAAAGCTGCATATGAAATAGCTAAACTAGGGATACACTCGAAAGATGATGACATCGCTATTCTTGGTTTAAGGCTTCTTGATTCAAGTTTAACTTGTCGGGTATACGATTTACCAAATTCAGATTCTCAATCCTCAACCTCTCACCAACGTTTAAATGGTTATAACAAAGCAATAAAAGAATTAAATGTAAATTTAAGAGCAGATCGAGTGTGGAATATCCCCGAAAACAAGCATCATTTTGCATTAATAGCGGCGAGAGAAGCGCTAACTTCTATTCCTCGACCGAATGTTTTACTTTGTATGAGCGATCTTATTGCTTTAGCTGCAATAAAAGAAATTAATGCAATGGGCCTTCAAATACCAGAAGATATAAGAGTGGTTGGTTTTGATGGTATTGATGAGGCTTTGCGTTCTACTCCTTCTATAACAACGGTACATCAAAATAATGTGAAGAAAGGGGTGAAAGCGGCAGAGCTTTTCATTGAAAGAGCAACAGACTCAGTAATGATACCCTACCATATAGAGTATGGTGGGAGCTGCTAAACTCATACAGTTTATTTTTAGTCAAAGTTTGAATTATTCAACAACGACTTTGTCGCTTAAATGATTGTTTGCTTCTATCTCATATTGGGGGCGATTGCGCCATAGAGTTTATAGTCTAATAAACTTCTTTACCTCATAAGTTCCTATCTCACTCTGGGGCACTTAACGCCTTAGACGAAAAATAAATTTAAATTCAAACAGCTAGAAAATTTATTCGCTTAGTAAGTGTTTAGAGTGATTGAAAAAGTAAAAAATTCACCTGAATTAAAGTGAAAGCTCTATCCATTTGTCATGAATTTATATTTAATCATCAGTATCGTTATAGATTACTAAATTATTATTATACTAGATAAATAATGAGAATAAGTTCTTAAATCCTATAGGTTAAAAGCATTATATTTTTTTAACTTTATAATACGATTTTTGATGACTAAACTAATAACTTAATTAGGTCTTGCCGCTCTCATCGCTTGGGCAATTTTATTAACTGAATTTACTTGCCACAAATGCTCTAACTGAACGGGCAATTTTTGTAGCCAATTAGGATGCTGCTCAATAGTACCTGGAATATTAACTTGTTCTGGTATTTCTAGAGCATCTTCCAGCGGTATTAGTTGAATATGGCTAGGCGAAGTCGCTAAATATTTTTGTACGGCAATACTCAGTTCGGTATTCATCAGTGCGGGGTTTTGTTGTGGCGCTTTGCTCATGTCTATCACTTGTAGGTCGTCTAAAGCGGCTATGAGGTTTTGTCGCTCACTGGCACGTGCATTTCTGTCTGCATGCCCTGCTTCTTCATTGGGATAAAGGTTTAGTTGTTGACGCCATTGTAAATCTCGTCCTTGCCACCAACCAGATAATGTCGCTGTATCATGCGTTGCAATAGTAACAACTGATTTAGTAGGGAAGTGTTCAGGTCGTTTGAATAAGCCAGATTCCCAGCGTTCAAAAAACATCACTTTAAAGGATAAAAGGCCAGCATTTTGAATGGTTTCACTAAAGCCATCAGGTACATTACCTAAGTCTTCTCCAATCACAACACAATTATTACGACGAGATTCTAACGCGATCACCCGTAAAATATCATCAAAAGGAAAACTAATATAAACACCTTCATTAGCTTCCATGCCAGGTGCTACCCAATATTGACGCATTAATCCTAAAATATGGTCAATACGTAAAGCGCCTGCATATTGCATACTACTGCGAAGTGCTTTTACTAATGGTAAATACCCTTGTTTTTGTAATGCTACGGGGTTGATAGGTGTTAATCCCCAGTTTTGTCCTAATGGATTCATACCGTCAGGTGGTGCGCCAATAGAAGCACCTGCGACATAAAGCGCTTTATCAGACCACACATCAACACCAGAGCCATCACAGCCTACCGCTAAGTCTAGATATAAACCTATCGCCATATCTTTATCTAATGCACATTGAGTTACTGCATTTACTTGTTTATGTGCTATCCATTGTAAGAAGCAAAAGTATTCTACTCGGTTAGCATGCGAGTGCTGAAATTGATTCACATCATCGCTATTGGGGTCTTGAAAGCATTGTGGCCAATCAGGCCAGCCATAGACATTTTTATCTGCTAAATTAAAATGCTCATTCAAGGCATCAAAGGTTGCAAAATGATATAAATCATTCCCGTGTTTTTCTTTGAAATCGTCAAATTCAGCTGACATTACTTTGTATAAATCTTTCTTGTTGTCACAGAAATTTTCAAACAAAATTTCTGTGATTTCATACTTAAGCTTTGCAACCGCAGGGTAGTCAACAAATTCACTTGTTCTGGCATTAGTAATATTTTGTTGAAAGGTTTCATTCTTTACTTTTTTCTGCGCTAATTCACATAGTTCAAAATTTGGTATTTTAGTTACATCGATATAAAGAGGATTCAAAAAACAACGACTTGATGGAGAGTAAGGACTTCGATGAGCAGGATTTTGCTGATATAACGGGTGAAGTGGGTTTAATCCAACAATTGATGCCTGTTGATCAACTGATTTTTCAACAAGTTCAAATAAATCAGTAAAATCCCCCATGCCCCAATTGTTGTTACTTCGTAGTGAATATAATTGAGCAGTATAGCCCCACAGCTTTTCAATCGACGCTTCTTGAGGGCTGTAGCACATTTTAGGCGCATAGATTAATGGACAGCTTGCCTGAAGGTTACCAAGCCTGATATTCAGCTGATGATAGCCTTGCTCAAGCGCGGGTAATAGCAATTGATATTGACAATATTGTGTTCTACCAAGTTGTTTCTCTTCAATAAATTGCAAGTCGTTAATGTTAATAGAGCCCGTAACTTCACTTCCTAATTCAAGTATAATATTCCAATTTAGTAATAAGTTATCAGTTTTAGGCAGACTTACTTTTATAGTATGTTGTTGCTCTTCAAGTTTGGCGACATGAACCACAGGGAGAACATTTATCCATTGACTTTGATTCAAAAGATCAATCGATTTAGCTAAAGATTCATCATCTAATTCGAAGCCCATAGCCTTTAGTAAAGCGCGTCTAGCATGGTCTTTAGCATACACTTTATCGCCAAATGTTCCCGTGTAGCTTGTGTGAAAACCCACCATTTCGGCTAACTGTTCAATGAGGTTCATTTAGATTCCTTGTCAATTATGAAATAAAATTACATTTAATTGTAATTTTAACATCAATTAGTATAGAATTAACACAAATAAAGCATGAACACCTACTTATTTGTCGTACCTTTATAACTATTTAGTTATTTTACAACGGAACTATTGGTGTTTTGATTAAAATATGATTAGTTTCTAAATTCGGCTCGATTTATGCCTTTTCATAATGTAGTCATAAATAACGGCTATTTTAAATCGAAAACGCACAATACTGGGACAAACTTGCAATATTTTGCACTGAAATAAAGCAGAGTCAGCAATGTGCAGTTGATTAATACATGATTAATGGAGAATAACAATGCTAACAAAGAAATTTTTTAAGACCAAAAACGAAGCTGAAGTGACCTTTGAATTTAATCGAAGTGATGTAACATCGGCAGTCTTAGTGGGTGACTTTAATGACTGGCAAGCCCTTGAAATGAAGTTTAATAAAAAAACGCAAAGTTTTAAAACCAAGATAAGGCTGCCAAAAGACAAATTATTTCATTTTCGTTACCTCTTAAATAACACTGAGTGGGAAAACGATTATAAAGCTGACCAATATCTGCCTAATGAATTTGGCAGTGAAAATAGTGTGGTAAATACTACCCCTTAAAACACAACCTTGTGTTACTGGAGAACCATGGAACAATATAGAATGGAGCCTGGAAGTGTCTATCCAATAGGTACAACTATTGACGATTCCGGTGTTAATTTTGCAATATTTTCAGCACATGCTGAAAAAGTTGAACTGTGTATTTTTGACGAGCATGGTCGCCAAGAATTAAAGCGCTTTGTTTTACCCCTGTGTGAGCATAATATTTGGCATGGTTTTCTTAAAGGTGCTAAAGCGGGTTTAGTTTATGGCTATCGGGTTTATGGACCTTATCGACCAGAGTTTGGTCATCGTTTTAATCATCACAAGTTATTGTTAGACCCTTATGCAAAAGCATTAAAAGGCACGTTTTCATGGTCAGACCGTCATTTTGCCTATGATCTTAATGATCCTAAGCAAGACTTATCTTTCGACGATAGAGACAATGCCGATGTTATGTTTAAAGCGGTTGTTATGGACCCATCAGCTCCTCTCGTACCAAAGAAACCAATCGCTTGGAAAAACACGGTTATTTACGAAGGTCATGTTAAAGGCTTAACTGAACTTAACCCAAAAGTACCTGAACATTTACGAGGGTCTTTTTTGGGCCTTAGTCATCCCGCGATGATTGCTCATTACCGTGCTATTGGCATTACTACGATAGAGTTATTACCAGTACAGCAATTTGTTTCAGAACAGTTTTTGGAAGACAAAAAGCTATCTAATTATTGGGGTTATAACTCTCTTGCTTTTTTTGTTCCCCACAAAGATTACTTAAACCAACATCAAATAAAAGATTTTCAACGTATGGTTGATGAACTTCATCAAGCTGGCTTTGAAGTGCTTATTGATGTGGTTTATAACCACACTTG
>JAQWHO010000105.1 GCA_029249355.1 Thalassotalea sp. | reverse complement strand
ACCCCGAGTGAAATACCTGAGTTAATTCAATTGGTTGGCATGTCTATATATAGTTTATTACGGGTAGTAGGTGTGTTAATGGCATTAACATTCGCGGTAAAATTTTTGAATAAGAAATCTAAGTTGCTCAGCTATTTAAATGACGGAGTTTATTCTTTTTATATATTGCATCAAACCATTATTATTGTTGCTGGTTATCACCTTTCGGCTTATCACTTAGGCGGATTTTTGGAGCCCATCTTATTGATATTAATCACCATCATCGGCTGTTTTACCGGGTATGAAATAATCAGACGCAGTACGTTATTGCGCCCATGCTTTGGGTTGAAGGCCAAACAAAGATATTCACCCAAAATAATTCAGCTTGGATATGTAACTGCAGGCTTGTTAATGATGCCCATTGCATGGAAATTATTAAATTGGAGTGTAGAGCTGGTTTTTATATTGATTTAGCTAGGTATGTGACGGGGAGTTATTCTGGGATATAACCTAATCGCTTTAGGTGTTTATCATAAACCGCTTGGTAGCCACCATCTTGTTTAAATTTCACTAAAGCTTGATCAAATTCATCACAATGCTTTTGTTGAATAAATCCCATAGAACTAGCAACAGGTTTAAAAATGTCATGAATAACATAATCATTGGCATCAGCCTTTCCTTTTGACCAAGACCTTAAGCTTTGTAAGAAAATATACTTATCGCCAATACTGACATCAACCAAACCAGCAGCAAGAAGTTTAGCTTGATCTTCTGGGTTCGATACTTCTTTATAAAACAACGAATTATTCACCGCCTTTTTATAAGTAGTTCCTAATAATTTAGTCGCTCGTTGATATGAAACCACTGACAGTTCAGATAAAGATTCAACACTACTAATCTGAAAATGGTGGGCTTTTTTACTAATTGCAACATCTGAATAGCTAAACACTGGCTGAGTGATACAACCGTTAACTTCGTCACTGGTAAATATATTCGCTGATCCATCTACTTTATGAACATTTAAATCCATAACTAAACGAGCATTTGACAGCATATAGCGATAAGTTATTTTTCTATTAGGAATATACTGATAGACACCATCTATTAAGTCTTTAAATAATGCAGGAGAATTTGGGGTTGAAAATAAAGGCGCAAAGTTACCTAAGCCAATAACAATTTCTTCCCCTTGTGCAACTGGATTACGGAGAATGATGAATAATATCAAAAAGCACTTAATTGAATAAGCGCATCGCTTTGTCATTAGCACTTTAATGATCAATCTCCAAAATAAATTACATAACTATTTTAAACCCTATAATAATAATGCCTTACTTTATCTAAACTGTATATTTTTAATACAACCTTTATTGAAGTAGATCATTATTAATTGGAAAAAAATCAGTCGACGCATTTATTAAAGAATTGGCTGTAAGCGCTGTAACCCCATAAACCTGTGTAGATACATGATATTTTTCTGATACCTTTTTAAGTAGCAAATCAAAATCACCATCGCCAGAAAGTAAAACTACAGTATCAACATCAGGGGCTAACTCCATTACATCGATAGTAATACCTACATCCCAATCGCCTTTTGCAGAGCCATCAGCACGCTGAATAAATGGTTTCAACTTTATGTTAAAACCAATATGTTTCAGCGCTTTTTGAAATTTATGTTGAGCGTCATCACTACGTTGAATCGCATAAGCATTGGCATGAACGATTTCACCTTGCTCGCTTAATTGCTGCCAAAATTTACGATAATTGAATTGACGTTGATAGGTATCTCTAGTTGTGTAATAAATATTTTGAACATCAACAAAAACGGCGATTTTTTTCACAATTATTCCTTTTAACGCTGAAACATCACACGCTTTATCAAGCCATCTTCTACTTCATAAATCGCAATAACCTCAATGCTTTTATCTACAATATGCTTATCTGTAGTACACATTTCCGCGAGCTCATGATCAATCACTGTATTATATAAAACAATGCGTTTTTTACTACTTGCCTGTAAACATTTTAAGCGCTCAAACATGCCTTGATAATTTTGTTTTAAGTTTTCTTTACCGGTATATTTTAGTGAGTTGGGGAAGTCATAAATTTCAACATCTTGATGATAAGTCGCAATAAAAGCATCAATATCTTGATTGTTATAAGCGGCCAGTTGTTTATCTACAATTTTCACTGCTGGATTTACTGCTGTTGCTTTATCACTTGCAAATGTAAAAGATACCCATGTTAGCAGAGTTCCCATAAGAACTATGTTTTTAAAAGTCATCGGTAATTTCCTATTATTGTATTGTTAATTTCTGTCAATATCACAAGCAGATCCAAAGTAATGAACCTAAAGGAATTCTTTATTTATCATCACTTTCAATTTACAGTCACCAACATGTTAAGAAATGCCGCTTAATAAGACAAGTTTAATGAATACTGTTAAACTATTTACAATGAGTTATCTGGATAAAACAAGATGTTAGCACTTCGTTCATTTTTTTATATGCTATTAAAATTTCCCGTTCAACTTTGGGTGAATTGTCGGATCGTCGCCGATAAAGTACTTGAAACTCAACAAGGTAATAACAACAAACCTATTTTTTATGTGGTTCGTCATCAATCGGCAAGTGATTTATTAACGCTGCAAAAAGCCTGTAAAAAACTTAATTTCCCTGATCCACTAGAAACTATCACTTTAGACGGAAAAGCATTTCAGCGCACACTTTGCTTAGAAAAACCCAGCCAAGTGTTTTTTTCAAAAGGCGCGAAAAAAGGCAAAGCAAAAGAGCAAGGTTTAGCATTATTAGAAATACACAAAAATAACCCTCAACTCGACGTACAACTTATTCCTGCCAATTTAGTGTGGGGAAGAAAACCCACCATTGAAAAAAATAATGCCAATGTTGGAACGATACTCGCTGATCAAGAATCCCCCAGTTGGTTACGTAAATTTTTTATTGTCTTATTCCTTGGCCGAAATACTTTAGTACGTTTTAGTGAAGCTTTATCGCTGCGCTACATGGCCGACAAGCACGGCACCGACGATGCAGTAGCACGAAAATTATTACGCGTTGCACGCTTTCACTTTCATCGTCAAAAAATTGCGGCTACAGGTCCAAGATTAATGCACCGACAGCAAATGTTTAAAGCATTGATGAAAAACCCTTCGATACAAAAACTCATTCAAGACGAGGTTGAAAGCAAAGGTCAAAGTGAAGCCTCTGCCAAGAAAGAAGCGCTAAAAATTATGGATGAAATAGCCGGTGATTATCGTGAATCTATGGTTCGAGTCGGTGAGCGAGTGCTGCATTGGCTATGGAATCGTTTGTATAAAGGTATTGAAGTAAACAACGCCCATACCCTTCGCGAACTGGCTGATGACGGGCATGAAATTATTTATGTACCTTGTCACCGCAGCCATATGGATTATTTACTGCTCACTTACATTATTTATCAACAAGGGCTCGTCACACCAAGAATTGCTGCAGGTATTAATTTAAATTTTTGGCCAGCAGGACCTATTTTCAGAAAAGCAGGCGCGTTTTTTATCCGCCGTAGTTTTCGTGGCAACCGTATGTATTCCACCATTTTTCGCGAATATTTAGGCTTGTTATTTGAACGTGGTTACTCAGTTAAATATTACTCTGAAGGTGGAAGAAGCCGAACAGGTCGATTACTAGACCCTAAAACAGGTATGTTAGCGATGACCATTCAAAGCCTTTTGCGTGGTATCAATCGACCATTAACGCTCGTGCCTGTTTATTTGGGGTATGAACATGTTATGGAAGTGGGCACCTATCATAAAGAATTAAGTGGTAGTAAAAAGAAAAATGAGTCTATTTTTGGAGTTTTCAAAGCCATTAAAAACCTTCGCAATTATGGCAAAGGTTTCGTCAATTTTGGCACGCCAATCAATATTAATCAGTTTTTAACTGAACAAGTACCAAATTGGAAAGATGATATTGATCCTATCGACCCGCAAAAACCTTCATGGTTAACGCCAAGCGTTAATGTTTTAGCCGATAATGTGATGGTTGCCATTAATAAATGTGCCGCATTAAATGGCATTTCACTTATTGCTTTGATATTACTCGCATCAAAAAATAAAGCTTTATCGCGCCAAGAATTAATCAATCAATTAGATTTCTTTTTAGCGGTGCAAAAACAAGCACCTTACAGTGATGAACTTACGTTACCAGAACAAAACGGTGAACAATTAGTCGACGATGCGATCAGCTTAAATAAAGTGACGGTAGATCACGACAGCTTTGGCGACATAATTTCACTCAGTGAATCCGCGGCTTTAGAGATGCGCTATTATCGCAATAATATTTTGCATGCCTTTATGTTACCGGCTTTGGTTTGCCGAATTTTAGATAAAAATGCCAAAATTAGTCAGCAAGATATAGAAAACCAAGTGCAGCATATATTGGTGTTACTGAAAAAAGATTTATTCTTATGGCAGACTAAAGACGAAATATCTCAGCAAGTTTCACAAGTATTATCGGCTTTAGCCACATTAGATTCTGCGAAACAAAGTAAGGCGGGGTTTTGGTCATTAATTGATGATAATCAAACGCTCAGTAGTATTAGTTTGTTAGGTGAATGTGCCGATGAAACATTACAACGATTAACTATCATTGCAATTCTTATCAATCGTTTATCACCCATAAGTAAAAATGATTTAGTCGATAAAGTCGTCGCTATCGCCAAGCGTTTATCGGTATTAAACAATATTAACGCAGCAGAGTTTATCGACAAGAAAACACAAATGACGTTAATAGAAGCGATGCGAAGTGAAGCGTTAATTAGCACCGATGAAGACGGTAAACTAATAGCAAACAGCACATTAGACATCACTAAGGCTCACATTACTAATTTAGTGGATATATCGGTATTACAGAGTATTTTGAGATAAACTTTTGTTAAGGCATTTAGTTGAAACATTTAGCTAAGGCATTAGTTCAGTAAATGTCTTAACAAAACAACGTAATTAAATATTGGCTACATGTATTCGATATAAACGCCGATAAAAATTATCAATCCAACCCAATGGTTATTCAAAAAGGCTTTAAAGCAATTGTCTCTATCGCGGTTCACAATCAGCATTTGTTGATAGCTGAATAGCCCTGCACTTAACACCAATGACAATTGAAATGGCCAGCCAAAGGCTAAAATTTCACCCACGGTAAATAACAACGCTAAAGTGAATAATTGCAAAAATCCGACTATTCGCTTGTCATATTGACCAAATAATATTGCGGTGGATTTTACGCCAATTTTGAGATCATCGTCTCGATCAACCATAGCGTACATTGTATCGTAAGCCACTGTCCACATAAGGTTTGCAGCAAACAACAACCAAGCTACCAACGGAATTTCGCCTTGTAGCTCAGCGAATGCCATGATCATTCCCCAGCTAAAAGCAGCGCCTAACACTACTTGCGGTAATTGCGTATAACGCTTCATAAAGGGATAACTCGCCGCTAATAACAACGCAATGACAGAAAGTAAAATAGTATAAAGTGAAAGAGTCAGCACTAACGCAATAGCGCCACCAATTAAAAAAGCAAATAAGATTAACGCCTGTTCGCTGGTCATAGCACCGGAAACTAAAGGTCTTTGCGATGTTCTCTTTACTTGGCCATCCACTTTTCTATCAGCAAAATCATTAATTACACAGCCGGCACTGCGCATAATAAATACACCCAGCGAAAAAACAAAAAGAAGATGTAAATTAGGGAAGCCATCTGCAGCTATCCACAATGCCCAAAAAGTCGGCCACAATAATAAATACGTGCCAATAGGTTTATCCATGCGAGTAATTTGTTTGATCGCTTGCCATTTTTCAGGCCATGACTGGCTATTATGATTACTCATTAACTGACTTTATATCTTGATAGGCAAATGAATTGGGTAAAAATATTTCTGCCACCATTAATGGCTTTTTATCAACAACAAATACAGAACGGCGACCCCATAACGGTTCTGAAATAGAAAGATCATAATAATTGGCTAACTTAGCAACCGTTGAATATTGATCAAAACTTGCCACTTCAATACCTTTTCGTTTGAGATCGGGGTGATTAAAAAGCACTTGCCCTAATGATTGATCGCCTAATTTAGCTAATTGTTCTTCATTGCCGGTAAGTGATCGTAAAGGTAATAAACTTCTTGCGAATACTTGAGGTTTATTATCGCAAAGCAATAATACTTCACGTACTAATACTTGTTCACCCGCCAATATATCTTCATTGCTTTCTTCAAAGGAGCAATTTTCAATGCGTTGACCTAGCACTTGCACGCGAAATTCTTGGCAATGCTGCTTTAATCGCGCGGTTAATGAACTGGGATCTAATAGCCAATCTTGTAAATATAGATTCAATTGAGACGTTTTTTCTCGGCACCATGTTGCATGCATTTGTACAGGAAATAAAAGATGGGGTTGAGTGTGTTGCACCATGACTAATCTAAACCATTTACGACGAAAGCGGGCGTATGATATCAGGTTTTTATTTATAGCCAAACCACTTGCCGTGAATCGCTTTTTAATGATGAAAAATAATATGTGATCAGTTTAATAAATTGATAATAAAGCATAATGCCATCTTAATTATTACTCAATAAAACAACTTAAACTTGAAGAGAGCAATACTACGTTATCCCTGGGTTTAGAATATTTATATCATGTGGCGTAGTTGGAGAGGTTTTAACTGAGCACTCAAACAAAGTGTAATCAAAAGTTGTAGATCGAGCTTAATCACACGATATTAAATACTTGAACTTAACTGAACTGAGAGGCCGATATAAGATCATTGCGGTCGTTGGGGGATTGTTCTGGTCCGTCAAAGAAGCTGCCTGAATATAGAAACGACTGG
>JAQWHO010000104.1 GCA_029249355.1 Thalassotalea sp. | reverse complement strand
GAAAACGATTATCACGCGTTGTGGTGAAGGCACTAAGCTTGTTTGCTCTGGAAATTTAGCGCAAATAGACAGTAATTATTTAACTGCGTTAACCTCAGGGTTAACCTATATTGTTGAGCGTTTTAAAGACTTTCCAGGAAGCACAACCATTAATTTAAACGGTGTTGTTCGTAGTCGTTTAGCTTCGTTTGCGGAAGAAAATTTGTAAGTTAATTCTTTTAGAGGAATGTTGAAAATTCAGAAGCCAAAAAAGTAAATGTTGATGGCTTCTAAATTTTTGTGATTGAATCTCTGACAATTAATTCTGGGGTAAATTTATTATTCACAAACACATCAGGTCGTTTATACACATTTTTTAATATCCATTGTGCTGACATTTTCGCCATTTCTTTGATGGGATAATTCATTGTTGTCAGCTCAGGGTGAAGATAATTAGCAAAATAAACGTTATCAAAACCGATCACTGAACAGTCTTGTGGAATCGACATATTATGATCTCTAACACCTTTCATCGCACCAGAAGCCATTTCATCATTGGCGCATACTGCGGCAGTAAATTTACGTTTGGTTTTAATTAAATGATCAATACCAACACGACCACTGGTTGTTAAAAAGTCGCCTTCATAAAACAGTTCTTCATCAAACTTTAAATTAGCTTCATTTAATGCTCTTTTATGACCATTTAAACGCTCATTGGCATCTTGTTTAAATAGCGGGCCAGAAATATAAGCTAATTCTTTATGTCCTTGCTCGATAATATGTTTTGTTGCTAAATAACCGCCAAGTTCATTATCAATATAGAAGCAGTTTTCTTTAATTTCAGGGATCAAACGGTTCAATATTACGATTGGAGTTGAACCTTTCGATAATTCAATTAAAAACTCATTGGACAGTGAATCAATTAATATGATTATGGCATCGCAGTTTCGGTCGATTAAAAAGTTTATACCTTCTTTTTCACTTTTTTCTACACTATGACCTGCCGTTACAACAGCATGTTTTCCTGCCTTTCTTAGTTCCATTTCAATACTACTGATCATTTCACCATAAAAAGGCCCGTGAAGCTCAGAGACTAAAACACCAATACTATTTGAACGGTTAGACGCTAAAGAACGCGCAACACTATTAGGCCGGTAACCCAGCTCTTCCATAGCCGCCATGACTTTTTGTTTGGTTTTTTCACTGACATGCTCATGATCATTAAGTACTCTTGATACTGAGGAAAGTGATACACCAGCTAATGCTGAAACTTCGTAAATAGTCGCCATTATTACCCTTTAGCGTGTTCAAAATTTTTTCTAGTAGACTTTAACATGAAAGTTAAACTCTTCACTAGCAAGAGTTAAATCTGCAGCAACTTCTGTACAGGATTTTAATATGGCATATTCTCGTCAAAATTGGAAGCGCTTCCAAAAAGTTCAGAAAATCATTGCAATTTATTTTTTATGGATCAAGAATGGAAGCGCTTCCAGTTTTATGTTGAAGATTGTGTTCACGTTATAATAAATGGTTGGAAGATTTAATGATTATTGAAAAAATAAAATAGATAACTGAATTTAAATCAGAGATAACACGAGAAGGTGGGGAATATGTTAGGAGATAATAATGGCTAGTTTATCCGTACAATCAGGGGACATTGAACCCGCTAATCAAGACGGCAATGGAAATTATACTTTTGCACTAACGTCATTAACGTCATTATTTTTTATGTGGGGATTTATAACCTGCTTAAACGATATTCTCATTCCACATTTAAAAGCTGTTTTTGATTTAACGTATAGTCAGGCAATGCTGATTCAGTTTTGTTTTTTCGGTGCGTATTTTTTAGTCTCAATTCCTGCTGGCAATATCGTTAAAAAATTAGGTTTTCAAAAGGGCATTGTACTGGGATTAATTATTGCAGCGTTTGGTTGTTTAGGTTTTTATCCTGCAGCATCAATGCATAGTTACCCTGTTTTTCTTTTGGCATTATTTGTTCTTGCTAGCGGCATTACACTTTTACAAGTGTCAGCAAACCCTTACGTGAGTACATTAGGAAAAGCGGAAACCGCTTCATCAAGATTAACCCTTACTCAAGCTTTTAATTCTTTGGGCACGACAATTGCGCCATTTTTTGGTGCATATCTGATACTCGACCAAGTAGCCGAAACAATGTCAGCGGCGCAACAGGCAGAGTCAGTGCAACTTCCTTATTTATTATTAGCGGGAATGTTACTCATACTTGCCGCTATATTTGCTTTTATTAAATTACCTACGGTTGAATACGCACAAGAGCAACAAGAAAACGAACAAGTTAGTGGTAGCGCATGGCAATATCGTCATTTAGTGTTAGGCGCTGTTGGTATTTTTGTTTATGTAGGCGCTGAAGTGTCTATTGGTAGTTTTTTAGTGTCATTTTTAAATGATCCCAATATTGCTGGTTTAGAAGAATCAGATGCGGCTAAATATATTGCCTATTTTTGGGGCGGCGCAATGGTAGGGCGATTTATTGGCGCTGCTGTTATGCAAAAATTACCAGCGGGGAAAGTACTCGCGTTTTGTGCTGTTTCTGGTGGAGTGTTAATTTGTATTGCCATAGTCACGTCAGGTCAGCTTGCTATGTGGGCAATATTGTTGGTTGGTCTTTGTAACTCAATTATGTTCCCGACTATTTTTAGTTTAGCGATTACCGGCTTAGGAAAGCACACCAGTCAAGGCTCTGGCATTTTATGCTTAGCCATTGTTGGTGGCGCAATATTACCGCTAGTTCAAGGTTTATTGGCCGACAGTATTGGTCTACAAAATTCATTTTTCTTACCAATCATTTGTTATGTGTTTATTGCATATTATGGTTTTTCAGGCAGTAAGCCTGTGTCAAAACAGGTATAGGTTATTTATGACTATTCAAACAAATTTTTTAAAACGATTTTCAACTTCATTAGCTGTTGTTGCTTGTGCTTCAACATTAATAGCCTGTAATAGTGAACAATCAAAAATAGCTGCTGAAAAAGCTCCTTCAAGTAAAGAACAGTTAAACATTACCGTTTGGCCTGTACTTGATATTGCTGTGAAAAAAGACAACAAAGTTGAAGACAAAATTGTCGAGATTTTATCATCGATGACATTAGAGCAAAAAGTCGCGCAAATGATCCAACCTGAAATTCGTGATATCTCAGTTGAAGATATGCGTAAATATGGCTTCGGCTCGTATTTAAATGGCGGCGGGGCGTTTCCTGACAATAATAAACACGCAACGCCTGCTGATTGGATAAAACTGGCTGAATCAATGTATCAAGCCTCAATAGATGACTCATTAGATGGCTCGTCAATTCCAACTATGTGGGGAACCGATGCCGTTCATGGCCATAACAATGTTATTGGCGCGACTTTATTTCCTCATAACATTGGTTTAGGCGCAGCAAATAATCCTGATTTAATTGAAGAAATTGCCGCAATCACTGCCAAAGAAGTCATGGTTACAGGTATTGATTGGGTATTTGCACCAACCGTTGCGGTTGTTCGAGATGACCGATGGGGCAGAACTTACGAAGGTTATTCGGAAGATCCAGAGATAGTAAGAGATTACTCAGCCTCAATTGTTAAAGGACTGCAAGGCAGTGCCGATCAAGACTTTTTAGGCGACGAACGTGTTATCAGTACCGTGAAACATTTCTTAGGTGATGGCGGTACTGAATCAGGTGATGATCAGGGCAATAATATTGCAACGGAACAAGCATTATTTGATATTCACGCACAAGGTTATGTCGGCGGTTTATCAGCAGGCTCTCAATCGGTAATGGCATCTTTTAACAGCTGGCATGGCAAGAAAAATCATGGTAATCAATACTTATTAACCGAGGTATTAAAAGATCGTATGGGCTTTGACGGCTTTGTTGTTGGTGACTGGAATGGTCATGGTCAAATCAAAGGTTGTACCAATGAAAGCTGTCCACAGTCAATTAACGCTGGCTTAGATATTTTTATGGTGCCAACTAATGCTTGGAAGCCTCTTTATGAAAATACCATTGCTCAGGTAAAAAGTGGCGAAATTGCTCAATCGCGTATTGATGATGCGGTAAGTCGTATCCTACGGGTAAAAATAAGAGCCGGACTTTTTGAAAAACCAAGTCCTGCAAACCGTAAACTGTCAGGAAAAACGGCATTGATTGGCGCTCAAAAACATCGTGAAGTCGCTCAACAAGCGGTACGAGAATCGCTTGTATTATTGAAAAACAATCAAAGTTTATTACCATTAAATCCTCATCAAAATATCCTAGTAACCGGCGATGGCGCTGATAACATCGGTAAGCAATCAGGTGGTTGGACTATTACGTGGCAAGGTACAGGCAATAATAATGCAGACTTTCCTGGTGGTAGTTCTATTTATGATGGTATTAAAGAAAAACTTGCTTTAGGTGAAGGTACAATTGAACTAAGTAGTGATGGTTCATTTAAAGAAAAACCTGATGTTGCTATTGTTGTTTTTGGTGAAGAACCATATGCAGAAGGTAATGGCGATCTGGATAATCTTGAATATCAGCGCGGTAATAAACAAGACTTAGCTTTATTAAAACGATTACAAGCGCAAGGCATAAAGGTGGTCTCAGTATTTATTAGTGGTCGTCCAATGTGGGTGAACGCTGAATTAAATGCTTCCGATGCTTTTGTTGCTGCTTGGTTACCTGGTTCTGAAGGGAAAAGCGTTGCTGATGTGTTATTTACTAAAGCTAATGGCGATATCAATCATGATTTTAAAGGTAAGTTATCATTTTCATGGCCGGCAACTGCGGATCAAACCACCGTTAATCGTTTTGATGAAAACTATCAGCCACTGCTACCGTATGGTTTTGGTTTGACCTATGGTGTAAATAATCAGGGTGTAAATAATCAGGGTGTAAATAATCAACGTGAAAATTATCAGCAAGAAAATATTCTTTCAGATAATTTAAATGAAACTTCCGTTGCTTTTACAGAGTCATTACCTGAGTTAAAAATCTTTGAATTAGCGGTGAAAAAGCCGTGGAACGTTGCTTTGCAATCAGGTGAAAAATCTGCAACGGTAACCTCTAATATTCAGTCGTTAGGTGCTATATCGTTAAGAACGCTAGATAAAGAGGTTCAAGAAGATGCAAGAACAGTATCTTTCAATGGTAATGAATCGGCAAGCTTACGTATTTTTAGTAGTTTCCCTGAAGATTTAAGAGCATATCATGAAGCAAAATCAGCATTAACCTTTGATGTTCGCCTTGAGCAAGCACCAACTGCTGCCGTTAAGTTATCAATGAATTGTTCTGGTGATTGTCAAGACTCTATCGACATAGCGCCGCTGTTGAAAGCCACTGATTTAAACGAATGGCAAACCATCAGTATCGACTTAGCTTGTTTAAAAAGTTCAGGTGCTGAATTTGCACAAATTATGTCACCGTTAACGTTATCAACTAAAGGTACATTGACACTCAGTTATTCGAAGATCAGTATTGTTCCTAACAGTGCAGAACAAGCTACGATGAGCTGTCGGTAATCAAATGGAGAATCGTTGTCGCCTGACGGTGGTAGCGTTTTTTATTAGAGTTTGTAACTCTTAGGATAATAAAACAAGGATTTACCCATGCATCATAATAAGTCTGTAGTCACCTCCTTGGTTTTTGCTCTTTTAGGCTTCGGTGTGATTAGCTGCGGCTCTGGAAGTAACAAAACTATAAGTAGCAGTGAAAATGTTGCAACCACGCCAGTTAGCGACTCTACAGTAGTAACCTCACCAGAAATTGACAATATTTTTGTTGATCCTACTGCTGCTTCATTAGTGAGCGAAAACTGGCAATTAGTTTGGCAAGACGAGTTTGATCAAGCAGCAATTGATTCAACTAAATGGAGTTTTGAAGTGAACTGTTTTGGCGGTGGTAACGATGAACAACAATGTTATACCGACCGTGATGAAAATGCCTATCTTGAACAAGGTGTTTTGAAAATAGTTGCGCGTAGAGAAAACTTTTCGGGCCCGGCGGATCAAGACGATGACCCAAACTACAACCCTGAAAGCACAAGGACTTTGCCTTATACCTCAGCAAGATTACGCAGTAAAAATAAAGGTGATTGGACTTATGGACGCTTTGAAATAAGAGCCAAACTACCATCAGGGCAAGGCACATGGCCCGCTATTTGGATGTTACCAACCGATTGGGCGTATGGTGGTTGGGCAGGTTCTGGTGAGTTAGATATTATGGAAGTGGTGAATTTAAAAACTCAATCAGATGAAGACGGAGCGGTTGAAGGCCAAGAAGAATCTAGAATCGTTGGTTCTTTGCATTTTGGTCGTGCATGGCCTGAAAATGTTTATTCTAATCAATCATTTCATTTACCAGATGGTGCTAGTCCTGCAGATGATTTTCATGAATATGCCATTGAATGGCAAGCGGGTGAAATTCGCTGGTATGTAGATGATATTCACTTTGCAACTCAACGCGATAATACTTGGTATAGCCAATATATGAGCGATGAAGGTGTTTTAGTTAATGGTGAGGGGAGTGCGCCATTTGATCAAAAATTCCATATGCTTTTAAATTTTGCTGTTGGAGGTAATTGGGCTGGTCAAGTGAATGAAAAGGGTATTGATGAAAGTATATTTCCTCAAGCATTTGAAGTAGATTATGTGCGTGTTTACCAATGTTCCGTATCACCGAGTAATGGTGCCGGCTGTGAAACTATTGGGGAAGATGCGGCAATTATCGAAGGTCATCAAGCGCCTATTCTTTAAGTGAATTGGCTAAAATTATACTAAAAAGCTCGAATTTAGTTAACCTGAACTCGGTTTAATAGATTCTTAATTTATTGAAATATATAACTTATATTTCAAGTTTATATCTAGTCTGATAGTTTTGCTTAATTCAAGGCAAATACACGCGTCAATAGCTAGTCTATTGCAAGTGTATTTAACGCTGAAGTTAGTAAAAATAGCTACTAGAGAAGGATTTCTTAAGCCGAGCTCAGGTTAGTTGCTTAAATTGACATTCTGACTCATGCTTTAACAGGAACTAAGCTACTTAGCTTTCTGTTGAAGTATGATTATTTTTTCAATATCCATCAATAATTCCAGAATATCTGCAACACCCATAAAATAGCCAAAACAAAGTTGATTTTGTAGCGGGTTTTTATCGCCTTTTAATAATTGATTTATTTCTGCACCTCGCCATTTTGCGGGTTTAGCCGGTTCTTTATGATTAAATTGAAAAACATTTAAATGCGAAGATGCATTTCTAATATGTCTAAAAAATTCAAAAGCCTCAGATCCATCATTATAGTGCTTGACTGATTCGTAAGCCGTATTTGCTAACATCATGCAACAAGAGGCAATGTGTTGACCTTTATTGATGTCACCCTTTAATGCTTGAGAGCGCAATTGATAAGGGGCTAGGTGTTTACTTTGAGAATGTAAACCAGGGAAACTAAGCAACTCTTGTGGTGATTTATAGACGTCTATTTGGTCTTCAAAAATTACCGGACAGCCGCATAAAGAAATTGAAAAACTTGAAACAAGATCATAAAAATAAAGTGTTTTATTAAATTGATGAGACTCGATATCTGCTTTCATATTTTTATTATCACCCTAGTATTTCGACAATTTAGTCATCAATCACTTTGTATTATAAAAAACAGAGGTAGTTAGTGATTGTTTTTAGAGAGATATTCACTGATGTTTCGGTAAGTATCAACCCAATAGTCGTTTTTATTTATCGATAAATATTTTAAAAGCGCTTGATGATCTTCGTTTGACACCGCAAGGTGATCACCACCAATACCATGAAAAGTAATGTGGGCAATGGTGCCGTATTTTTTTGCCTGTTTAACATAATCAATTAACACTTGGCCTGAAACATTGCTAGGAGCCATTACTGGAGCGTTAAATCGATTAAATGAAGTCATATTTTGTGGCGGATTCCCTACATGTGACTTAATACCGACAAAGCTTTCTTTTAACGCGATAACGTAGTTTTTGTTCTCAACCATTTGGTCGGTGCATGGTACGGTAAATGTGCGAACTAATTCACCATCAATTGCCTGTAAAAAAGTGTTAGCCGTTTGTACTTCTTGAATAATTTCTTTAAAGAGTTTTTTATCTAAATCGTTATGCGCAGGCACCCATTCTCGGTTAGGTAAAGAGCCTCTACAGGCATGATTAAGCGAATGATTTCCTAATTCATAACCTAAATCCGCCGCCGCTCTCCACTCATTTAAACGTTTTGCAATAGTGGGTGAAGTTAATGTTAAATAAAAAGTTGCTTTGAGTTCGTAATGAATAAGGGCTGGCAAAGCATTATCCAGTTGACTATTTAAAGCGTCATCATACGATAAGCTAACCGCTGCTTTGGCATTATTTGGCCATTTAAACTGAGTTTTTGCTAGAGCATCAACATTTAAAAATAATGTGCTAATGAGTAATAAAAACGCGAGAATAAAGTCAGTTGACAGGATTTTCATCTTAGGTGAACTCTATAAATATGTTAGCTGTGAGGCGACCTGTATTCGGGTTAGGGTCGATATCATGCTGTGGCGAAATGATAATTGAATGTAATAACTGCCCAGGATAAATAACTAATCGGTTAGGTTTATATTCAATCTGATGGTAAAGCTCAAAATGTTCATCTGACTCAGTAAAATAGGTTTGTGATCGTTCACCATGTGTATCAATAAAGTTTTGTGCAGCAGTTAAATACTTCTCAGTATTGTGATTTTCTATTTTTTCTAACCCTGTAGGATTATGTCGAAATAAACCGGTATTACCATGCTCGCCTGCATTTAAATAATGCAAAACTGCAAAGTAAAATGGTCTACTAGTATCAAAATGCGGCATACGCTGCAAAAGACTTAACTCTTCTGCTTTTTTTGTGATTAGAGAAAAGTATATTTCTTGGGGCTTGAGTTGCAAATTGGTCGGAATGTTATAAATTCGGCAAATTTCTTGATAGACTGCTTGTAGCACATTGATAACATAATCTTTTGGCAAAGGTGCACGAATGCCAGGGTAATGAGTATTATCAAGTGCATTGAATTGCGCCTCGTTGCAGGCATGTTCGATAATGTCATTGGTATTTATTGCAAAGTCATCAATAACGATCACGGGGGTTTTATCTTTTCCCACCGTTAGCACCTGTAAGGTTATATTACTTGATACCTGTAAGCTGGTGTTTGTCATGTGATCGTTTTATTTTACTGTGGATTTACAATAATGTTGAATGAATTCATTATGATCAGGCCAATTATCGACTTTACGTCTAACGCCAGATTTTATTTTATTCAAAAAATTAGCGAGTTCATCATCGCCCATTAAATCAATAATGGGATGATACTGTTTAGGCATTAAACCTTGCCCAAGCATAACTTGTACCCAAGAGGTTTCTCCAAATAACTCTTCAGCTTTTTTAAATACTTGGCCACTTTCTTCAAATAATGACAAACGATGTTTTAATGTGTCAGGAATTTCCATACTTCGACAATGTCGCCAAAATGGTGTATCGGTACGATCGGTTAAATTATAATGCAGAATAATAAAGTCTTTAATGTTATCTATTTCGGTTTTCGTTTGGTTATTAAACTCATCAATATCAGACTGTTTAATACCTTGTGAAGGAAACATCAGCATTAATCGCACGATTGCCTTTTGAAATAAATGTATCCCCGTTGATTCTAAAGGCTCGATAAAACCTGAAGATAATCCAATTGCGACACAGTTTTTATTCCAATGTTTACGTCTAGTGCCTGTTTTATATTTGATCACCCGAGGTTCATTCAATAATTCGCCCTGAACATTGTCTAACAGTGTTTTTTTAGCTTCTTCGTCCGTCATGTATTTACTGCAAAAGACAAAGCCATTACCAGTGCGGTTTTGTAATGGAATTTGCCATTGCCAGCCAGAGTCTCTAGCAATTGAACGTGTATAAGGCACAGGTTTATTCACTGTTTTTGTTTGTACTGCGATAGCACTATCGCAAGGAAGAACATGGCTCCAATCTTCATAGCCTGTATGAAGAGCTTCTTCAATTAATATGCCTCTAAATCCGGAGCAATCTATAAATAAATCACCTTCAATTGTTTGCCCTGAAGCTAACGATATTGAGTCAATATAACCTGTCTCATTATCTAAATTTGCTTGAGTGATTTTACCTTCTATGCGTTTAGCACCGTGTTTTTCGGCAATTTTTTGTAAAAATTTAGCATAAAGGCCAGCATCAAGATGGTAGGCATGATTAAGCTCTTGATTTGCTAATACGGCAAACTTACCCTCTCTTGCGCCTAAATGCTCAGAAACGTAATCACCAATATCAGAAACAATGCCTCTTTCCAGGCCTTTAAACCAAAAATGTTGAAAGCCAGCAGCCCAACACCCTTGACCCAAAAAGCCAAACGAGTGGATATAGTCTTTGTTAACATCACGCCAATTTTCAAATGAAATACCTAATTTAAACGTGGCGTTTGTCGCTGCCATAAACTCTTGTTCATTGATACCCAATAATTGATGAAAAATATGCAAAGTAGGAATCGTTGCTTCGCCTACACCAACAGTAGGAATAGCATCCGATTCTACTAGAACGACTTCAAGGTTTTTACCAAGTAATTTTGCTAATGCCGCCGCCGTCATCCAACCTGCGGTACCACCACCGGCAATGACAACTTTTTTAATTTTTTTGTTTGCTGTATTCAAAATAAAACCTTATTTCTTATCGTTTTAATTTATTGAGTAAATCAGCGCGAATTTGTTTTGCCATTAATTCGTCTAGCGGCTTTGACAATCTGCCTTGTGCTGCTTGTGGAATATGTGAAAAATCTTCCTGATCATGCTCAAAAATATAATAGTTAAACTGTGCTTGCCATGCTTTTCTTTGTGCTAAAGGTAAATCTTTCAAGCTTAAAATAGCCAAGTCGAGAGCATTTTTTGGTCGTCCCATAAAGGCCGGACTATCACGCCACCAATGTGTTACTAGCACATTAAATGCCGTTAAGCTTTGTACATGATGCCACCACATGCTAGGCAAAAATAATGCATCACCGGCTTCTAATTCAGCAACTTGGGCAGAGGCTAACGCTTGTTCAAATTTAGGGTGTTTTTCAAGATCAGGGTTGTCAAAATCTACCAAGCTAATTTCTTGCCCACCAGGGGCGAACTCCATTGGGCCAACATATAAATTGACTAATTGTTCTGGCGGAAACAATGTAAATCTTCGACGACCGACAACACAACAGGCTAAATTATTCGGAAAATCAAAATGTGCTGCGACTTTACTTTGATTGCCAATCCAAATACTGGTGAGTGGCTTTAGAGTGTCAATTGAAGCGTTGTTTTCTTCATTGTAACCAGGTAACCAATTGTTGATTTCTGTTGAACCGACATACATGGTAGGTGGTTTTGGATCATCGAGGTGTTCAAGCAGTTTATCTAATACCTGAGTAAGACTTGCTTTTGAGCTATTGAAATTGAACCCTGTTAAGTTCTCATTATAAAAAACGCGACCTTTGTTTTCTGGTGCTCCGTAGTAAGCGGTAACAGGCGTATTGGTGTAAAACTTTTTTAAGTAGTTAGCGGCTGATTTTGGTGATTCTTTACCCGCAATAACGGCAGGCCAGTTTGCCCCAAACCCTTTCAAAATTATCGGTTCAGCAGAAGATAATACAAACTCAGGTATTTTACCTGGTTGGCAGTTATGTATTTCTTGTACTTTATGATCAATCGTTAACACGGATTTACCTTTTTATCATGCAACTGAAGGTTTTGAGTAGTGGAGAGTTACAAACCAAGTAGAGCATTTTTCTTATTCATTAACGTGCGAACATTGGCTTGTGAAGCAATTGCCATGTAAATCGCTTGCAAATAACCTTTTGAATGCAAGCTTGCTAGAATTTCGCTACTTAGTTCTTTTAACTTATCTTCGTTAATTGTATAGAATCCCACCAGTTGATTATTACTTTCATCGTTTAAAGTAATGTCTAATGTAAAAGGTTCTAATAATTCGTGTTCAATTAATAACTCCATGAATATTTTATTATCAATAATGCCATGATGCATTGCTTCTAGCATATCCGCAGCATTATCCAAATAATCTGAATTACCGCCAAACTCTAAGAAGAGTGCTTCGCCTTTTTCTTGATTTACACGTGGATGATCAAGATCAATATGCAATACTCTCTGCTCTTTTTCTTCGCCATCTTCCACGACTTTTTGTACGCCAATTAAGAATGGCTGCCTTGTGATACTGAGCGGAATATAAGGTGCATCCCATGTTTTATTTGATAGAAACAAGTTTTCATTATTTTGAAAACCCAATAATGCCACAGAAAAAAACTGACCAGTATTTAGATCTTTATTAAAAAATATAGGGTAGTAGGCTTGGACAGATCTAAACTCTGCAGGAAAGGTCATGGTGTACCAAACGTTATCACCAAACTCTTCAGAGCGTTCAGTTATAACTTTTAAATGTTGGTGGTCGACACTGTTTAATAATGCATGGTTTGCCATATGGGTTTCCAAATTTGTTGTTTAACGTACTTTTAAAGTGTTTAAATTGTATATTGGCTTAAATTTTTGGTAGGCCATATTGTTTAATTTTATTGATTAATTCACGATTTGTCGGTAACGCCGTTAATAGTTGTTTAGTGCGATTAACGTTTTCATTAAATAATTTTTCAGCCTCTTGCGATTGGTCTACGCTTTTTTTACGAGGAGGTTCAGTGATAAATCCCATGCCGTAAAGTACATATTGAAAGCTCGCGGACGGAAACATTTCCTCAGTATGTGTTGCATCAAACTTATACGGTGAATGATACTTCCACAAAGTTAGTTGTTCTTGGAGAGTTTCAGGTATGGTAGAACTCTCACGATTATCAAGCCAATACGATGAGTCATTTCTTTTGCTCAGCGCATAATGTAATTTTAGAAAATCAATTATATTTTCCCAACGATGCAAAAATTTTTCATTAAAACGCTTAGCAATAATGTCCATTGTTTGTCTGTTGGCGGGTAATTGTTCACTGATCATTTTTGCTGAAAGCTCTATTAGCACTAATGCCGAAGCTTCTAAAGGTTCGATAAACCCGGCCGACATGCCAATAGCAACACAGTTTTTATGCCAAAATTTTTCTCGATGGCCAGGGTTAATCGCAATTTTTCTGATCATCGCTGAGTCTGCTGCTTTTTCGCCAAGCGACGGGGTAATATATGCTCGTAATTCTTTTTCGGCGTTTTCATCATTAATATGTGAACTGGAATAAGTGTACCCGACACCGCGGCGCGAAGGTAAGCCTATATCCCAAATCCAACCGGCTTTTTGTGCTGTTGAATGGGTAAAAGAAGCTATTGGGCTTTCATCGTTTTGGTATTGTACTTGTACGGCGAGGGCTGAATCGTTAAAAAGGACCTGTTTTTTGCTGACAAATGGAATGTTATAATGCTTAGCGAATAAAATAGCCGCAGATCCAGTGCAGTCAATAAATAAGTCACCTGAAATTTCCCCATTCTGCTTGGTGCTTATCGAGGCTATATCGCCATTTTCCGCAGAATTAACCTTTATCACATGATCAATAATATGCTTAACGTGTAATTTTTCAGTGCAATGCTTTTGTAAAAATTGGCCAAATTTTCCTGCGTCTAAATGATAACCATAGTTGGCACTAAACGCATATTCAGCGGTTGATATTTGTTTAGGCGCTCGATTATGTAAACCTAGATGACTTTGTTCGTTAACAGCATCGGCAAAACTAATTTTGTCTCTATAGGGTTGCCAATGTGGAGCAAGATTTATGTCATTAAAACCATTAGGTAGGGTAAAAGGGTGGTAATAGTGTTCGTTGGTATTTGTTGTCCAATGTGAAAACTTTGAACCCTGTTTAAAGCTAGCATCACACGATAAGAAGAAAGCAGTTTCAGAAATGCCCATTTTTTTTAACGTACTTCGCATGGAAGGCCAAGTGCCTTCACCTACACCAACTGGTGCAACATCTGCAGACTCAACTAAGGTAATTTCAACCACAGAATTTTCGTTAGATATATGCTCTGCGGCTATTATACCTGCTGTCAGCCACCCAGCAGAACCACCACCAACTATCACTATTTTTTTTAATGGTTTATGCATTTAATTACCGAAGATTTATCTGAAAAAAGTACTTCTAAAAGACTCTAAATAATACACAAATATAAAAGTATAACCTGCATTTTGTTCATTACATTAACTATCGGGGGAGTTTGTATTAAACATCAATTTATTACTAAAGGTAGTATATTTTTTTAGAATCTTTTAGAAAAACTATCATTTATTCAATAATAAGGCCGCATAAATGATTAAATTTAGCGGCCTTAACTTTTACAGCCTAATTGTCTATATGGTGAGACAAATTGTTATTCATATAATTAGAACGTGTAACGTGCACCTAAAGAGTAGCGAGCGCCTTGTTGAATTGAATCTAAAACTTGGCGTTCATCACGTCCACTAGTACGAGCATTTTCTTCAGTTATATTAATAGCATTAAAGAAAATGTTTAAACCTTCAACTTGTGGAACATCGTAGCTTACAGTCATATCAACTTGAGCGTAGTCTTCAATATAACGTGGGCCAGGACCTGCGCCGCCATCTTGAACTAATGCTACAATGAATTTATCACGCCAGTTGTAAGCTACTCGAACGGATAAACCGTCTTTCTCATAAAAACCAACTACGTTAGCCGAATCACTAATACCTAATTCTGCTACTTGTGAGTCAAGTAAGAAGTCATTATGTTCATTATCTGTATCTGTTTTCGTGTAGTTAACAATACCACCAAAACCACTGTCGCCAAATAAATGCTGAACAGCGAATTCGATACCATCGTAACCTGTTTTACCAGAGACGTTTTGCGGCGTATCAATACCAAAATTCATTAAGTTATCAGTAGCAGCATTGCCTAGAATAATGATGTTGCCATTATCCATAAATACATGTTCAGGGTCAGTTGCGCCATATGTATCAAAAATGTATTGGCGCTGTGCTAAACCATCATTGCCAACCGCTGCTCTTGCTTCAGCTACATAAGGGCCATCTGCTGGATTCACAATATCCGTTGTAGTATTAATTGTTGTTGTTAAAATATCGTTTTTAACGTCTTTAGTGAAATACCCTAAAGAAACATAACTGCCTTCTTCATAGTACCATTCTGCTGACAAATCGAAATTTTTAGACTCTAAAGGTAATAAACCAGCATTACCGGTAGAACCTGTACCACCACCAACACGTGAACCGGCATTTAATTTGGTGCCACCGATCATGCTTGTGTACTGTGGGCGACCAATAGTTTCACTGAAAGCAGCACGTAAAATGATATCGTCGGTAACTTCTAAATTGAAGTTGATACTAGGCAACGTGTGATCGTAGCTCGCTTCTTGTGTACCATAAACGATAGCGCCAGAGCTTAGTAATGAAACTTCACTTGTACCTTCCCAGCGTGGTTCAGCGGTAAAGCCTGGAACAGCGGAGCTAGAAGTTACATCAGTTTCTTCATAACGAATACCTACGTGAACGTCGAAGGGCATATCACCTATTTCGCCATCATAGTTATATTGAAAATAAACCGATTGCATTTCTTCTTTGGTGTATTGGTCTGTTTCTGAAGCGTAGTCACTTGATGGACAGAATGAATTACCGCAATCACCTAATGCTGCTGCTTGAACACTTAAAACGTCAACTGCACGCTCTCTTACACCATTAAAGTCAAACGCAAAATAGTTTTCTAAAATTTCAACATCGCCGTTGAACCCATCGAAATTACCACCGCTTAAATTATCAAATTGGTCATGAATACTTTCTCGAGGGAATAATGATTCATCAAAAGAACCTGCAGTGCCTTCACCACCCCAGTTATTACGCTGTACATTTTTAACACGACGACGGTTTTCTGAACTTGTAAGCGCTATACCAAAATCAATGCTGCCGGCTTCTTCAAAAACATAGTTACCGTGTAATTGAGTTTGTTCAACATCAGCACGATTTTTGGCATTGGTAAATACACTACCTGTAACTATCATGTCTGACGCTTGCACTGAGTTACCACCAGTTACTGAAAGCATCGGAATATCACCGGAGTAATCAGTTGCTGAAGCAGTACGCACGAATGCCGCCATACCTATTAAGTTACTTGATCCTAAAGGACTATTAGGATCACTTTGTGCAGAAGAGTCGTGATGGTCAAGACGCATAGCAAGGCTATCATTAACCTGCCATTCGATATTTAAACCTAAAGATTTTGTTTCATCTTTCACACTGTAATCAGCGCCACCCATGGCTAAATCAGTTGGGTTATTTGGATCAAATGTTTCAGAATAAATTAGAGGAGATGAAATAGGGCCGTCACTCCAAGTATTTTCACTTGGACCAAAGTTATACCACACAGAAATATCGTTGAATTGTGTGTCATTCTCTTTTTTCACGTAGGTATAATCTAATGTGGCTGTTACGCTATCAATCGGCTTATATTGTAAAACTAACTGTGCGTTACTTCTTTTGCGTTGTTGTTCTTCAAACTTATAAATTGTATTTTGTGGTACTGAGTAAATATCATCGTCACCAGGACGATTGGTTTGTGAAGCATCTTTTGCTACACCACCCCATGCTGCATTAGGACCACTCCAATCAGTATCTTGAATACCAGCAAAACTTCGCCAAAAAGCTGTTTTACCTTGTTGACTACCACTTTCACGCTCTGAGTAACTTCCTGAAATTGAAACACCAAACTTTCCATCATCAGAAGTATTTGAATATAAACCTGATAGTTGTGGTGTTGCAGAACCTTTCTTTGTTGATTTATCGTCTAAAGCTTCTAAACTAAATACCGCTTTTTGTCCCGGGTTATCAAGAGGTTTATGAGTAGAAATATTGATTGTTGCACCAATACCGCCTGTAGGAACATCTGCTTTCGATGTTTTATATACTTGTACACCGCTCACACCTTCAGCCGCAAGGTTGGCAAAATCAAAAGAACGTTCGCCGGTCGTAGTTGGTAATTGACGACCATTTAATGTCACCAAGTTACGATTAGGACCAAATCCACGGGCACTTACTTTACTACCTTCACCGTTTGATCTTTCTATTGAAATACCCGTAATGCGTTGCAAAGACTCGGCTAAGTTACTATCTGGAAATTTACCAATATCTTCAGCATTGATTGCATCAACAATACCTTGAGAACTTCTTTTTATATCCATTGATTTGATCATACTGCTACGAATACCCGTAACTTCGATCACTTCGATATTATCTGTTTCATTTTCTTGTGCAGCAAAAACTGGTGTTATAGCCGTTGCTCCTAAAATTATCGACAAGCTTTTAGCGAGTTGAGTTTTTTTGAAATTTGACGTTTTCATTTAGTTTCCCCAGGCATTTTAAGTTATACCATTTTATATTTTTTGGAAGCGCTTCCAGAGGTGTTTAAAAAAATAAGCGAGCTATCTGGAAGCGCTTCCATAAATTATGTCAGTTTTTCATTTAGGTCAATAGTAAAGTACAAAAAACTTGCAATTATATTAGAGTTTATACTCTTAATTATTAGCAATAAGTTAAGAATATATTAATATTGGTATAGGTATGTAGTTGAAATTAATTGTATTTTTAATAGGTGGGGAATATTGAATTATGTACAATTATTATAATAAATTATTCAAGGGAGAAAGGCGGTTTTTCCTAGGGTATAAAATCACATTATGTCGTTAAAATCATGTTCTAGGTATGACGCTAATTATAACCTGGCTATAACTCAGCTATGAGGATAAAAGTACTACGTAACATTTATACTCATTTCTAAAAACTTGATATTTCAAGATTTTTTTTGTTGAAGTTCACTGTGTATTGTTTCCACTTTATTGGTATCAAGTGTGTACCAACGCATAACATAGGCAACCATAATAGAGCCTAATGCGGCGAAAAGCGTAAACGATATGAGTATGCCATGCTTGGTCGTTTCATTTTGTTCAATGTCAGCTTGATAACCGTAATACGCGAGTAACCAACCCGCGAGTGCTCCACCAATTGCGACCCCTAATTTTATAAAGAAAACAACGGCTGAATAAACCATACCGGTTATTCTAACGCCTGTTTTCCAGTGGCCATAATCGATGGTATCGGCCATTTTCGCCCAAAGTAATGGTGTGGCCATTTGTAAAAAGAAACTCCACAGAAAAAATAAACTCAATGCTAACGTTATTTGAGTAGGGCCAACAAAGTAACTAATAATACAGATGAATGCCGCAATTGATTGCAGCGCAATGTAGGCTTTTATTTTACAGAATTTTTTTGCGACAGTTTGCGATAAAGCACAACCGAGAATACTACCAATCATACCTAAGGTCATAAAAGGGGTAATCAAGTCGGCTCTCATTAAATAATATTTAACGTAATAAACAGCCAGTGTGCCACGTAATACTTGACCACTTAATAATAATAAACCCGCTAAGCAAAGGATTCGCCATTGATCATTTTGCCATAAGCACATTAAATCTTGCTTAAAAGATGAATTTTGCTCATCAGGAGGGCTCACACGCTCTTTAGTGCCAGCAAAGCAGAGTAAAAACAGCACGACACCTAAAGTACTCATTGCGATCATCGTATATTGATAACCTAAGGCTTTATCGCCTGCGCCAAAATATTCCACTAAGGGCATTGTGCCAGCTGCGACAATTAAGCCACCAAGCATACCAAACACAAAACGATACGATTGTACTGAAACGCGCTCTTTTGGCTCAGCAGTAAGTACACCGCCCAGAGCAGAGTATGGGATATTAATGGCAGTGTAAGCAATCATGAGTAAGCTATATGAAGCAAAAGCGTAGATTATTTTACCATTTTCAGAAAGATCAAACGTGGTAAACGCGAGGACACTGATCAAGCCGAAGGGTAGTGCTAACCACAATAAATAAGGTCTAAATTGTCCCCATTTGGTTTTAGTGCGATCAGCCATAGCGCCCATTAATGGGTCAGTAATAGCATCAAATATTCGAACAACTAAAAATAGCGTGCCTACTAACGCAGGAGAAAGTCCTACCACGTCAGTATAAAATATTAGAAGAAACATCATCACGGTTTGAAAGATGATATTACTTGCGGTATCACCTAAACCATAAGCTATTTTTTCTTTTATTCTAAGCATGTTAATTTCTCTTCTTATTATTGTTGCTTAGGACTTTATTGGCGCGTTCTATTTGCGCAGTTTAATAAAATCTCGATAAGCATAGCCACTGGCTTTTATGGTTCTTTTTTGACTTTGATAATCAACATAAACAATACCAAACCTTTTTAAATAACCTTCCGCCCATTCAAAGTTGTCCATTAAGCTCCAAGCGAAATAACCTTGAATATCAACACCTTTTTCAATTGCTTGATTCACCGCATTAAGGTGAGTGTTATAATAACTGACTCTATCTTTATCAATAACTACGTTATCAGTTATTTCATCAGGCATGGCGGCACCATTTTCAGTGATATATACCGGCGGTAAATCATATTTTTCGTTAAGGTCTACTAATAAATCAGTGAAACCTTGCGGGTACACTTCCCAACCCATATCCGTTAAAGGTACATCATCAAGCATGACTTGTGAAAATACTTCTTTGTTATCAGCCTTATATATAGCTCTGGTATAATAATTTACACCTAAAAAGTCAACAGGATGGGCAATAATAGATAAATCTCCCTCAACAATATCTGGATGTTCAGCAGTAGGCAAGGTTGATAAAATTTCAGGGTATTGAGCATCAAAAATCGGTTTTATATACCACTGGTTAAAATAGTCATCAGCATATTTAGCTGCGGTAATGTCGGCTAAATTGTCGGTATTTGGGTAACAAGGCGTGAAATTTAATACAATACCATTTAGCGTGTTTGGGCTGAGATTCGTCAAAACTTCCATGGCTAAACCATGTGCTAATAATAAATGGTGAGCGGCTTTTTTGCCGAATTCTCTCCCTTTAATTCCAGGAGCATGTATGCCAATTTCATAGCCTAAATAAGCACTACAAAAAGGTTCATTTAATGTTGCGTATGAATAAACACGATCACCAAATGCTTTCACTACAAGTTCGGTATACTCTTTAAATTTATAGGCAGTTTGTCTATTTAGCCAACCACCTTCATCTTCTAGGTGTTGAGGTAAATCCCAATGATAAAGAGTGACAAAAGCTTTTATATTTTTAGCTTTTAATGCATCTAAAAAATTTGTGTAGAAAGCAATTCCTGTTTGATTAGGGCTGCCATCTTGGTTCATGACACGTCCCCAAGATATCGACAAACGATATGCGTCAATTCCTAAAGAACTTATCATCTCAATATCTTGCTGCCACAGATGATAATGATCGCAAGCAATATCACCATTTGATTTATCGGCAATTGCTCCCTCTGTTCGACAAAATGTATCCCAAATACAAGGTAAGCGATGTTCAACGCCGCCCTCTATCTGAAATGAAGCCGTGGCAACACCAAACATGAAATCTTTAGAGGTTAAGCGCGAATTTTTAGGTAGAGTAATTTTCATTAGATACTTTTTTAATAATTAGTTTTGGTAGCGCTTCCAAAATGAGTGGCGACAACTCTGGAAGCGCTTTCAATTTAACTTGGTTATGATAAAACGTCAATACTTTTCCAAAAAGGTGAAATGTATCTCAAATGTACAATGCATGATTTTTACATTTTTTCGTTATATCATCAGGTCAATATTTTTTATTTTCAAATACAAAGATAATCATTCGATGACATTAGCGGGTAAAAACCAAGTTGTAACACGTTATAAACTCTCGATATTAGGGATTTTTATCGCGATAATGTTTGCTGCATTATTGCTTGCAAGTTATCGATATTATGGAGAGTTACGTTCGTTTGAAAAGAATGAACTCAGTGAGTTAATTAGCCAAACAAACAACATTAATCGTCAGTTTAGTCAGGCTGCTAGTTCAGTTGAGGCGATTCAAAGCTTTGCAAATTACACTTTGAACTTCCCCGATGAAGTCTCGATGAAGATACCTCTGTTTACTCAAGAAGGGGATAGGTTTTATCTAAATAAACCGCGACATGACATTATTAAATATCGCCAGCAGCTTAGTGTGAACATAACCGGCATTGGTGATATTAATAATCTTGATGGCATGCTCGCAAGCGAATTAGCAATGGCGCATGCTTTAACGCCTGCTTTTATGACGGCACAAAATGCTAATGAAACGGCTAATTGGTTTTATTACGTTTCTCAAAATCAGTTCGTTAGTATTTATCCTTGGGTAAATCGTTCGAATTGGCAATATTCAAATAATTTAATTGATAATGAACATATTAAACGGCTCAGCAAAACTGATGGTGATTCTAATACGCTGCTGTGGTCGGATCCTTATATAGGAACGGCGAGTAAAAGTTTATATACCGCAGTAGGTGGAGCCGTGTTTCGAAATGAGCAATATATTGGTGCTGTCATTATCAATATAGACTTATCAAGACTTCATAAAAAGGAACTTTTAGATGTAGGTGAAAATGACACTTATGTGCTTATTGATGAGAAAGGTCAGGTGTTGTTACATCACACTCAACAAAGTCTCCCTTTAAAAAGACAAACAATTTGGCAAGACATTGTGCCACAAGAATTAGCTGAATTATCACTGCAAAACATTCAAAATTTACCTGCTTCTTCTCAATATAAATCGTTGCTAGTACAAAAAGAGCAGCTTGCACTAAATGGCTGGACTCTGCTGAAATACCAGCCTTATAAAACGTTTACGGATCCTATTTTTGAACGATCTATGGGGCTATTTTTTCTACTGTTTTTTGGTCAGATAGTTTTATTAGCTGTTGTTTATTTGGTTACGAGCAAAACATTTATCAAACCTACGCAACAATTTATTAGTCATATTGCTTATAGTGCGCAAGGTGATCATGGAAAAATTCAACCACCTAGTGGCTGGTTACATTGGTTTAATATTGTCGGAGATATTTTTAGCCAAAACAGAAGCTTAATGCAACAGCTTAAAGATCAAAATAATATTTTAGATATTAAAGTTAATGATAAAACACAGGCATTATTAGAAAAAAGTAAACAGCATCAACACGATTATGCCATTTTGCATTCAGTGATGGATGCAATACCAGATTACCTTATTTTTAATGATCCTAAAGGGGTATTAATTGGTTGTAACTTAGCGTTTGAAACTTTTATAGGTAAAAAAGAGCAAGCTATTTTAGGGCGCCAAGCAGGGGATTTAATTCGTAACGAATTAGGTTCAGCATTATTAGCCGCAAGTAAAAAACAATCGCAGACTTTAACTGAACACGGTATTTTTCAAGTAATAGAAACCGTTGATAATACCTATGAATTATTCATTTCTGAATTTTATGATCAAGAACAACAAGTACTAGGTACCATTGTTATTATTCGTGATGTAACTGAGCAATATGCAATTAATGCTGCGTTAGCTGCTGCAAAAGAGCAAGCGGAGCTAGCTAACCAGACTAAGAGTCAATTTTTGGCAAATATGAGCCATGAAATTAGAACACCGATAAATGCTATTCAAGGTATGCATTCATTACTTGAAAAAACACCTATTTCAAATCAGCAGAAAAAACATTTAGAGAATGCGCAAAGTGCTTCAGGAGCGTTATTGCATTTGATTGATGAGTTGCTAGATTTGGCGAAAATTGAATCGGGTAATATGTCGATTATGAAAGCTGAATGCAGCTTAGATCGCATTGTGAATCAAGCGGTTAACTTAAATATAGGCAATGCCAATCAAAAAGGTTTAGACGTTATTGTCAATATTGAATCGAATGTTCCACTCATTGCCATAACCGATGAAATGCGTTTGGTGCAAGTGCTCAGTAACTTATTGAATAACGCGATCAAATTTACCCTTAAAGGCAATGTTACTGTTCACTTAGCGGTGATCGCAATTAGTGAAATTGATACTTTAGTGCGCTTTCGTATTATTGATACAGGTATTGGTATTGCTAAAGAGAAACAAAGTCATTTGTTTGAAGCTTTTATGCAGGCTGATGAGTCAATGACTCGCGAATATGGTGGTTCAGGGCTAGGGTTGTCGATCTGCCAACGGATCATCAATTTACTTGGTGGTGAAATAAAATTACTGAGTAGTGAAGGTATTGGTACTGAGTTTAATTTTGTTTTGCCGCTAAAAATAAACAATGTTAATCCTTATGCCGAATACAATAATCATGTGCAAATTTTTTGTCTTAATTATGAATTACCCAATAGCTTTATCAGCTTAATTGATGATTACCATTTTCAACATCATCCATTATCTTCACCGGAGGAAATTGAAAATCATCAGGCCTCAAAGTTAAATATATTATTTATTGATGTTAATAACGTAGATGAGAATTTATGTACGATATTAACAAAGCAGCTTTGCCATCCTATAAAAAATGCTGAAGAGAAAAATAAATGCATGTTAGCGGTTTGTTTACCAAGCCAAAATAGTGACTGTAGTATGTCTTTTGAATTGTTAGATAAATATCAATTACCTTATATTGTTTGTGAAGCCCCATTATCTCGTTATGATTTGTTTAACATTTTTGATATTAATGCCGACGTTAATACCCAAGAAAATAAACTTATTCCCAAAGGCCAAATTACAGAAAATCTAATTGAAGAAGCCCCGAAAAATCTCGAGAATATCGATATTTTATTGGTGGAAGATAACTTAGTGAACCAATTGGTGGCCAAAGAGCTTTTAAAAAGTATGCAAGCTAATATTACCGTGGTAGAAAATGGTCAACTTGCTATTGATTGCTTGCAACAAGCGCATTTTGACGTGGTGTTAATGGACATTCAAATGCCGGTGATGGACGGGTTAACCGCGACAAAACTAATACGCGAAGATGAAAAATTTAAAAACTTACCTATTATTGCGATGACAGCTCATGCACGCCAAGAAGATATAGAAAATAGCTTTGCAGCCGGTATGAATTTACATATTGCTAAACCAGTAAACGCTGAATTACTGTTGAGCAGTATATTACAGGTAGTAAGTAAATCTCTTTAAACCCAAGATAAATGAGATTACTTTGATTGATTTACAATTTTATGAGCTCGTTTTTCTAATTTCGTAAAAGCATTGTTTAATGTTGTTAATTCTTGAGAGTTTAATGCTGAAAGTAACTCTTGCTCTCTTTGTTTAACCAGAGGAGCAAGTTGACGATATAACTTTTCTCCTTCATTGGTAAGTTTGAGTAGGGATGATCTTTTATCTTTAATATTACTCACTTTTTCTACTAATTTACCATCAACCATTTTTTTGATGGCTCTACTGGCAGGCATTTTTTCAAGATCTGCTTTACGACCAATTTCTTTGGCATTGAGCGAGCTTTCATTCGCCAGTATTGCTAAAACACGCCATTCTTGTTTGGATAAATTAAATTCACCCATATATATTTCGGCAATCGCATCGCTGACTATCGCTTGTAATTTTGCTAATTGATAAGGAAAAAATTGGGCTAAATTAAGTGGGTTATTCATTTGAATTAATCATTAAAGTTAATTGTCTTTATTGGTCAGAAGGTAATTATAAATCACATTATTATATCGCCAGTAATTCAGCAATCAACTAAGCCTTTAAATTAGCACTTTTAATTAGCAGCTTTTAAATTGACAGTTAACGAGATCTTTAGGTTAAAGCGATTAATTCTAGTGCTTCAGTTTTAGATAATTTATTGGATTTTTATTAATGAGAAAGGAAGTAAAGCAGGCCTGGGAGAGCAAGGCCTGCTTTGTTAAAACCAGCTAATTGTTCAAAGCGTTAATATTTTAAGCGCACTAAACCCCGAGAAACCAATGCCGTTAATAGCATTATCATTAACTGGTTTTAAACTAAGCTTCGTGGTCATTCGAAGCTTCAATAAGCATAGCAAAGAATCTAGGTATTGATAGGGCTAGGCAATCATATTAAGTAGTAAGAGCCTTAAATAAACTGTTTTTTATATGAATAATTACGAAAATCTTCGTTTAATTCTTACACTTATGTTAGTCGGTGTGGCTTTAGAATTTTATTGAAAATAAATTATTTATATAGATAGAGAAGCAAATAAAAAAGCCGATGATGTATCGGCTTTGTTTCTAAAACGTAAAATATAGATTTATGACGTTTTAAAATGCGTCATTAATGTTTCTAATTCATCCGTTAACTTAGTTAATACTTCAGTGGAACTTTTGCCTGAATGAGCCAACTCAACCGCTTCATGTGAACTTTCTGCAATCATGTTTATTCTGCGAGAAATGTCTTCACCTACTTTGTTCTGTTCATCAGCTGCCGTTGCTATATGGTTATTCATGTCAGTAATCGAGCTTAATGCCTGCGCAATTTGATTTAACGCTTCTGCGGCTTCTTGTGTTTGACTTACCGTATCAATACTTGATGATTTACTCATATTCATAGTTTCAACACCACGATGAGAGCCAGATTCAAGTCGTTCAATCATATTTTGAATTTCAGTGGTACTATCTTGCGTTCTTTTCGCTAGGTTTCGAACTTCGTCAGCAACAACAGCAAAGCCTCTACCTTGTTCACCCGCTCTAGCGGCTTCAATTGCAGCATTTAATGCCAATAAATTTGTTTGGTCAGCAATGCCGCGAATAACATTAAGTACCGACACTATATTTGATACATCATTACCTAGTTCAGTAATAACAATACTCGCATCATCAATTTGGCTGGCTAAATTTTCTATCGACTGAACGGCTGAATCAACAATGTTGTGGGCTTTAATTCCTTGTTGATCGGCTTCAACGGTTGATTGAGCCGCAGCACTTGCGCTGTCTGATACTGTTTGTGATGAGGCTGACATTTCTGTCATAGCCGTGGCAACCATATCAATTTCAGAGCGTTGTGCTTCAAAGGTTCTATCAATTTCAGCGGAGCGATTATTAGCGTCGTGAGTTTCATTTCTAAGTTTGTGTACTGAACCATCAATACTGCCTAAAATTTTCCCCATTGATTCTCGTAATTGAATCATTGAACCAAAAATAGAGTCAGGTCTTGCGGTACAATTTTGAGAAGTTGTTGAACCTGTTAAATCACCCGCGGCAACTTTTTGTACTAAACGTAATACTTGCTTAGGCTCACCACCTAAATCATCTAATAATTTTCGTGTCGACCAAAAAAGTAACACGCCTAAAGCACCGGTTAGCATTAAACAAATTAACACTTGCCACTTTGCGCTAGACCAAAAGCGAGCTTCAACTTCGGTAAAGCCGATGCCAGTTCCAACATACCAACCCCAAACAGGTGTTTTTTGTGCGATAGAAAGTTTATCTTCAATTGAGCCATCTGCTTGTTTTTGCGTCCATTCATATTGAGCTATACCGTTTGGACTATTACGAACAGCATTTTGTAAAATTGTCCCAACACTGCTGCCTTTGCTGTCTTTAAAGTCATTAAAGCTTGTGCCATGAAGCTGAGGATCTAAAGGTGTTGCAATAAAGGTCATGTTCTCATCAGCGACATAAACATATTCTGTTTTGTTATATTTATTTTCACGAAGTACTTGAGTGGCAAGCTCTTTAGCTTGTTCTTCTGTCATTTTTCCACTGGCGACATATTTTTCAATTTCAGAAATAACATTAAAGGCTGATTTGAATAATTGTTCAACGCGTGCCTGATTATCATCACTACTGGCAATTCTTAATGTGGTTAAACCGACAATCATTAACATTAAAAATGACGCTAAAATAAGGGCGATTAATGCACCCACTTTGAAACTTAACTTCATATAACATCCTCTAAAAGGTTGAGTGGTTTTTTAGATGAGTGAATCATTTCCAGACAAATTGCAAATTAAAATAAAATAGATAAAACGTAAAATCATAGGGATTTCAAATGTTATCAAGTTATAAATTTCTATACTTACATTAATAGATTAGCACTAAAAATAATTTTAACTAAATACAAATCATGCTAACTAGGTAATAACACAGATTAACGTTTTAGCTCAGATAGGGATTGAATAGAGAGTGGTAGTTATTCCCAATCACTTTAACTTTAAAAGTTAAGTTGTTAATGATCAAATTTTAAAGTGAAAAATCTGAGAATAGATAAGGCTTATGCAGAAACAATATGCGTTAATTCATTTTCTGCATTATTGAGCAAATGAAAGAAATTCAATTGGTTTTTTGCTCGTTCTAAATTATGTGCTGGATGTTTGGTGTGAAAGTAATTGTCGCCATCAATAAAGTCGGTTAAAAATCGAATACCGATCATAAAGGGCAATAATTGTGCGCCAATGACTAAGCTTTCTTGTTCTAATTGAGTGATTTTACCTTCAAAACTATCTATATATGATTCTGATAATGCTTCAAAGATGTCCATTCTGATTTGCATCTTATCTAATTCAACCCCATCTTCTGGTAACGTTGAACAACAGGTTCTTACCATATCGCCAAAGTCATGCATGATAAAACCAGGCATACAAGTATCTAAATCAATAACGGCTATCGGTTTTTTAGATTCACTGTTAAATAATAAGTTGTTAATTTTAGTGTCATTATGAGTTACTTGTACCGGCAGGATTTCTACTAATTCTGCAACTTTCGTAATAAAAGCATACTGATCAAAGCAAAAGTCGACCAAGTTTTGACATTGTGATAATCGCTGCAAAGGATCGTTTTCAATGACTTTTCGTAATTGGGCTAAACGAGAGTCTAAATTGTGAAAGTCGGGAATGATTTCATCCAGTTTACTGGCAGGGAAGTCACTCAATGCAGAAGTAAATAAACCAAATGCTGATGCAACTTGATGTGCCTGTTCTTTAGTTTCAACGGCTTCAACGGTATAACAGTTGGGAATAAATTGAATCGCTCGCCAATAACCATCATCCATAATAACTAAAGGAGAATCATGATTCGCGGTTATTTGCCACATTGGCTCTAGCGAATATTGACCTTGTTCTTTTTTGTTTTGTAGGTGCTTATTAATGAGCTCTGCGTTGTTAATGACTTGCTGAGGTTGTTTAAAAACATGATGATTAATTTTTTGTAAAACAAAGCTTTGCTCAATACTCTTTACTAAGAAAGTTTGGTTGATTAAACCATTTCCTAGTGCTGAAACTGTACTGGTATTTATCGAGCATTGATAAAAAGGTAGAACCTTATTTAATGCAGTGTTTTCTACAACGTTATTCATGAATGACAACTTTCCATTGGTTTCGCTTTTATTTTCAACTTGTCAATTCTGTGAAAGGGCTGAAAATAATCCTCTATCTGCCAATCCAGTCAGTTTATTATTTACATTATCTGAATCGGCCGCATATGTTACGCCAAACCATGCATCGTGTGAAGTTAAAACCTTTGTAGGGTGTTCACCGTTATTATTTAATAGGGCAATCACATCAGGTAAATAGCACTCTTTTTTATCAGCACTATCTAACTGAATCGAATCTGACTTAAACGTATTAAGCAGTAATTGTTTTAATAGCGGAAATATTTGCTGATTAAAATACCAAAAGTTCATCGAAACTAACGTGTTTTCATTTAATTCTATGTCATCAGTAATACTGCTTAATTCGCCCCTTATTTTATGATCTACTTGCTGGATATTTTCGCATTCTGATAGCGCTAGTAATTCATTATTTTCGGATAATTGGCAAATGCCTCGATTGACACCGCCGTTTTCAGATAATGTTTTTGTCAGTTGGTAGGCAACGATTGCTGATGAATAGTTTTCAGGAATGGCTGAAATCAATGCGAATGCTTGCTGCCCATAATAATCATCGGCATTTATTACCACGAAGTTACCTTTAATCGCGTCTCTTGCACACCATAGCGCATGAGCTGTACCTAATGGTTTTTCTCTAGAGTCAGCTAAAAAGCAGCCTTCGGGCAAGTCAGTTATATTTTGAAAAACAATACTCGATGTTATTTGAGTCGGTAAATGATTAATGACTTGCGAGATCAACTGTTCTCCATGGATTTGTTGTGTAATGAAAACAACTTCTTTAAAACCATTCTTAATAGCATGGCAAATGTTGTATTCCATTAATGTTTTTTTAAGCCGACCAAAGGGATGAAACTGCTTTGCACCGCCAAAGCGTGAACCGCGCCCAGCGGCAAGAATAACTAAAGTTTCAACTTTTGAGTTTGTCATACAAGTTTAACTAATAATGCCGAGAGGTTTTGCTGTTTGCCAAACACCACGCGTAAAATCAGGAATATCTTTACTATTACTTCTATCGGTTACAGAATCAGCACTTAATGGTGCGATAACCGACCATGCGGCTGCATCATAAACATCTTGGTCAAGTGCTTCACCATGCTGTAAGCAATACATCATTCGCCACAACATCAAAAAGTCCATCCCCCCATGACCACCATTTTTAGTTGCTGCATCCCCCATTTTTAACCATAAAGGATGATCAAATTCCGCTTGCCATTTGTCTAATTGGTGATCCCAGCGATGAAAACTGGGCGCTGAAGGTTCTCGACCTTGTTTGCCTGAATCTTGCCATTGTTTAAGTGTTTGTTGATATTCATTGTCATATTGTAGTGCAATATTTTTTGGCGGTGATTCAACAGCAATTCTATTTGGAAAGCCTGCAAACGCACCATTGGTACCTTGAATATAATTATGTCGAGAATAAGGGCGCGGTGTCGTTGTGTCGTGTTGAATCATAATACTGCGACCTAACTTCGTTTTAATTACCGTGGTATTCATGTCGCCATTTATATACTTTAATTGATTGCGTTCATGATCTGCGGGAAATTCTCGTTGAGCATATGACTGTCTTCCTAGTGCTTGTGAGCTAGTTGAAGTTAAATAATCAAATCGATCACCACGATTTATATTCATATATTGAGAAACAGGGCCTAAACCATGGGTCGGATATAAATTACCTTGGGTTTTAGCGTGCCAATAAGTACGCCACGAACCTGTTTTTCTATCAATTTCTTTCATTTGCCAACGCAATTCGTGAATATATGCCGCTTCTCCGTGCAGTAATTCGCCAAATACACCTTGGCGCGCCATATTGAGTACCATAAGTTCGTCGCGACCGTAACAGACGTTTTCCATCATCATGCAATTTTTTTGTGTACGTTCAGCGGTATCGACCAATTGCCAACATTCTTCAACGGTGGTTGCTGCTGGCACTTCAACAAAAGCATGCTTACCACTTTCCATCGTGTCGACCGACATAGGTGTATGCCAGCGCCACGGTGTTGAAATAATCACAATATCAATATCTTGTCTGCTGAGCATATCTTTATAAGAAAGGTCTGATCCGGTATATTGATCAGGCACCTGTAATCCTTGTTCAATCATATATTGGCTGGATTTATCCATCACATCTTGATGAAGATCACATATAGCCTTTATTTCAACACCTTCTATATGACAACAATGTTTTACATGACCATAACCACGTTCACCAACGCCGATAAAACCCACTCTTACCGTCGACATTTTAGGTGAGGTTAGCCCCATAACGGTTTTATTTTTTGATATAGGTGATTTTTTAGGTACTTGAGTAAAAGTATCAGGAGAGGCTTGGCTCGTTGTTATAGTTGCAGCAGTTACTGCGGCGACTGACTTTATAAAATTACGGCGGTTGAATTTACTCATAATATTGTTATTTTTAGTGGAGATTTTATTGATAATAACTTACTTGTCGACAAAAGCATTTGCAAGAGGTTGCGAGCTAATTGTTGAGCCAGATAGCTAAACATGTCGTCATCCTTTTGAACATATTTGATTTAATAATGGCTGGAGAAATACATTTATGGCGACTTTATGTTACAACGAAGTGTTTCTCTGTTAATAAAAGATGTTTAACGTATTGTTTTAAAGTAAAATTACTTTCTTCTAATTATTTCACATTTCTGGGCATCCACTTCTGACACTAAAACCAGCAAACAGATCTCAAAAACGACCTTAAAAAATTAAATTTTCATCATTTTTAGGGATAGAGATCCACAAAACCCCACAAATTCATCACCTTCGCTAAATCCCTTAATTTTATTAGCGATCGTCGCGATCGAAATAACGATTCTTTGCTTGACATAACTTTGCATTTCTCACTAAACTGTATAAATGTGGAGAAAAGTGGGGAATTGTGGATCTTAAAGATTCCATTACTCATTTTAAATAAGAAAAATAGGGTTATGTTTAGAGGCACCAGTTCAATTACGCTTGATAGCAAAAATAGAATCACGATACCTACCAGGTATCGTGAAGAGCTGTTTGCTGATTGCGAAGGAAAAATGGTGTGTACCGTTGATATTCAACATCCTTGTTTACTACTTTATCCGCTTCCTGAATGGGAAGAAATTGAATTAAAACTTTGTGGATTATCCAGTATGAATCCGCAAGAAAGATTGTTGCAACAAGTTCTACTTGGAAATGCTTCAGATTGTGAAATTGATAAAAGTGGTCGTTTATTAATTAATGGTCCGTTGCGTCAACATGCCAGCTTAGACAAAAACATTATGTTAGTTGGTCAGTTGAAAAAGTTTGAAATTTGGAGCGAGCAAGCTTGGCAAGGACAAATGCAGCAAGGCATTGCCAAGATACAATCAGGTGAAATTGAACTAACAGAACGATTACTTGATCTGTCTTTATAAATAGAATAATTACAATACGGCGTTTACAAAAAATGCATATAGATAAGTCTCATATTTCTGTGTTGCTTGACGAAGCAATTACAGGGCTCGCGATGAAACCAGACGGTATTTATATCGACTGTACTTTTGGTCGCGGCGGCCACTCGGGACTTATTCTTTCTAAGCTCTCTGACCAAGGGCGACTAATAGCCATCGACCGAGATCCTACTGCAATCTCAGCAGCAAAGAAATTTGCTGATGACTCCCGCTTTAGTATCGAACATCATGGCTTTGCTGATCTTCAGCAAATAGCGGAAAAGCACCAGTTGTTAAGTCAAGTAGACGGCATTCTGCTTGACTTAGGTGTTTCCTCTCCTCAACTCGATGAAGCTGAACGTGGTTTCAGCTTTATGAAAGATGGCCCTCTTGATATGCGTATGGACACATCTCGTGGACAAACGGCTGCAGAGTGGCTCGCAACGGCAGATGTCGAAGATATCACGTGGGTATTACGTACGTTTGGTGAAGAAAAACATGCGTGGCGTATCGCTAATGGCATTGTTGATTCTCGTGATAAAAATCCGTTAACCCGCACCGTTGAATTAGCGGCGTTAATTAAAAAAATTGCCCCTCAACGTGAAATAAAAAAACATCCTGCGACACGTAGTTTTCAAGCTATTCGCATGTATATCAATAGCGAGCTTGAGCAAATAGAAAAAGTACTAAATGCTTCGCTCAATGTTTTAAAAGAAGACGGTCGTTTAGTGGTGATCAGTTTTCATTCGCTTGAAGATCGTCTTGTTAAGCAATTTATGAAAAAGCATTCACAAGGTAAAAAAGTGCCTCGAGGCATGCCTATTAGTGAAGAAGAGTTGAATAAAGGTAAAAAATTAAGCTTAGTCGGTAGAAAGCATAAACCGAGTAAAGAAGAAGTCGAAGAAAATGTGCGTTCTCGTAGTTCTGTTATGCGAGTGGCACAGAGACTGGCAGAGTAATGACCGCAAGCACAAAAGTCGTGTTGGCTTTTGAATTGTGGCGAGATATTAAACAACACATGGTTGTTTATATTTTATTGGCAATGGTCGTTGTATCGGCTTTTTCGGTGATTTATTTCACCCACTTAAACCGACAAAGTACGAGCCAATTAGAAATATTATTAGCACAACGAGATGAACTTGATATTGAATGGCGCAACTTGTTGTTAGAACAAAATAGTTTGGCAGAGCATAGCGCCATCGAAAGCAAAGCCGAAAAATTGCTTAACATGGTTAAGCCAAATGCAAAATCTGAAGTGATAGTTAAACTAAAATGAAGGGCAGTGTGAAGAATCAAGCTGATAAATATAAACCAACAACTGTAGCGTGGCGTTTTTACCTCGTGCTAGGCGTTATTGGGCTTGTATATGCAGGTTTAGCTGCTCGCACAGCATATATTCAGGTAGTTGAGCCTGAAATGCTAAAAAAACAAGGGGACATGCGTTCATTAAGAACGGCGTCAAGTAAAGTACATCGTGGCTCTATTGTTGATAGAAATGGCCGTGAATTAGCGGTAAGTGTTCCTGTTGAAACAGTGTGGGCTGATCCTAAAATTATCATGCAAAATAATGCCTTGGCGATGGTTGAACATTGGCAAGCGCTAGCTGACGTATTAGATAAAGATGTTAATAAAATTAAAGAACGTGTGACGCGAAATCCAGCAAAGCGTTTTGTTTATGTTGAACGTCAAGTGTCACCTGCAATGGCGACTTATATTAAGCAGCTTAAAATTCCAGGAATTCATTTAAGAAAAGAATCAAAACGCTTTTATCCAACTGGTGAAATTAGCGCGCATATCGTCGGCTTTACCAATGTTGATGATAAAGGTATCGAAGGCGTTGAGCGTGTTTATGATCAATTGCTGACCGGTGAAAATGGTCAAAAACAATTTCGTAAAGATGCTAAAGGTAATCGCATTGAGGTTTTGAAAGATGTTGAATCTACGCCTCCAGAAGATTTAACGTTGAGTATTGATCAACGTATTCAAGCACTTGCTTATACTGAATTGAAAGGTGCGGTAAAAGCCTTTAAAGCAAGCTCTGGCTCGGTTGTGGTAACCAATGTTCATACAGGTGAAATACTAGCATTAGTCAATAGCCCATCTTATAACCCAAATAATCGTCGTAATGTCGCCATTCATCGTTTTAGAAATCGTGCCATTACCGACTTTTATGAACCAGGCTCAACGATGAAACCGTTAACGGTTTTATCGGCGCTAGAATTTGGCTCAGCAAATAGCAAAACAATTGTTGATACTAATCCGGGCAGAATGCGCATTGGTGGCCGCCGTGTCAGTGACCCACGTAATCATGGTGAGCAAAGCCTAACTGACATATTAGTCAACTCGTCGAATATGGGCACCACTAAGCTTGCTTTAGATATGCCGAAAGAGTTTTTCTTAGATAAATTTTTTGAAGCAGGTTTTGGTGAATCAACCGGCACAGGCTTAATTGGTGAAAGCTCAGGCATTATGCATGACCGTCAACGTTGGTCAAAAATAGAATTAGCAACGTTATCTTATGGAATGGGCGTTGCTGCAACACCACTTCAACTTGCAAGATTTTATGCGACGATTGCTAACGGCGGCATTAAACGTCCATTAACTATTCTTAAGCAGTCTTCTACTAAAGAGTCAAAAACTCAGCAGGCTTCTGTTGCTCCTACAATTTTTGAAGAACAACGTGTGTTTTCAAAAAAATACAGTCGTGAAGTTGTTAGCATGTTAGAGCATGTAGTAAATGATCATCCTGTTGATCAAGCGAAAGTTGCTGGCTATCGAGTTGGCGGAAAAACAGGTACAGCATTTAAAGCGATGGCTGGTGGATACGGCAATGACTATGTTGGACTTTTTGCCGGCATTGCGCCAATTTCAAATCCAGAATTAGCGATCGTTGTTGTTATTAATGAGCCCGGCGGTGATTTGTATCATGGTGGGGAAGTGGCAGCGCCAGTATTTTCAAGAGTGATGAAAGGCGCATTACGTTTGTTAAATGTAGCGCCTGATGCTAACACTGCAACTGTAAATAAAACGACAGAGCAAAAGGAGCCAAACCATGTTTAGCTCCAATGCTTACTTTGTGGAAAGCGTATTATCTGAATTTGATCTGTCGGTGAAGTTAACGCTAAATGAGCAAGTACGTCACCTAGTAAATGATACTCGTGAAGTTAAATCAGGCGATATCTTTTGCGCAGTAAATGGTACGCAGCAGAATGGCAGTCAATTTATTAGTGATGCGTTAGCAAACAATTGCCAATTAATATTAGTTGAATGTGATGCTGTTGAAGATCATGGCCAAGTGACTTATCAAGAAAATGCCGCAGGTTTGCAAGTTACAATTATTGAATTTCATCAGCTTAATTATCATTTGTTTGCATTAGCTAAAGCGTTTTATCAAGCACCGCAAAATAAACTTACCATGATAGGAATTACGGGTACTAATGGTAAAACAAGCACCAGCCAAATGATTGCGCAATTATTGGATTCGTGTGGGCAGCATTGTTCGGTGATTGGTACAAATGGCGCTGGAAAAGTTAACCAATTAACGCCGATAAATAATACTACGCCGGGTGCGTCACAACTCCATCAATTATTGCAACAGTTTGAAGAAGCAAAACAATCTCATGTTGCTATGGAAGTATCTTCACATGCGTTAGAGCAAGGGCGCGTAACGGCACAATTATTTGATATTGCTATTTTCACTAACTTATCGCGTGACCATCTTGATTATCATCAAACGATGGAAAATTATGCGCAGGCGAAATATCAACTATTTACTCAGTCGGCAGAACAAGTTGCCATTGTAAGTGGTGATGATGCACAAGCTAAACAATGGCTAAAGACTTGGTCTGATAAGCAAGCTGTTTTGGTTTATGGCCGTAGTCATACAATTACTCAATTTCAAGTATTTGCACAAGCAAGCAACATTAAACATTTATCTCAAGGTGTTGAATTTCAGTTAAATACCCATCTTGGTGACATTACGATAAAAAGCCAACTTATTGGTGATTTCAATATTGATAACTTACTGGCGGCAATTTCAGTGTTATTAATTGAAAAAACTTCCCTTATTGATATTGCTACTGCGGTAACTTCATTATCACCAGTGATTGGCCGGATGGAATCGTTCATCAACTCAGATATGCCGTTAGCGATTGTTGATTACGCACATACACCCGATGCCTTAGAAAATGCTTTATTGGCATGTCGTCAACATTGTTCTGGTGCGTTATGGGTTGTGTTTGGTTGTGGCGGTGACAGAGATAAAGGCAAGCGTCCTTTAATGGGAAAAATTGCTGAATCAAACAGTGATCACGTTATTGTGACAAATGATAATCCTAGAACAGAAAATGCTGAATTAATTGCTCAAGATATTCTTGAAGGTTGTCAGCATCCTGAAAAAATTACGGTGTTACTTGAACGCCAACAAGCGGTTATTTCAGCACTTAAAAAAGCTAAAAAAGAAGATGTGGTATTGCTTGCCGGAAAAGGCCATGAAGATTATATCATCATGGGCAATCAACACATTCCCTACAACGAAAGAGCGCTAGTACGCTCATTTTATGCTCATGGAGCAGCATCATGATCCCTTTACATTTATCTGAAATTGCCCAGGCGCTTGATGGCCAATTACTTGGTGAAGACAAAATTATTCATCAAATTGGTACTGACAGTAGGGCATTAAAATCAGGTGAAGTATTTCTTGCGCTAAAAGGCACAAATTTTGATGGGCATCGTTTTTTGTCACAAGTACAAAAATCAAGATGTGCAGCGGTAATTGTTGATCATGATTGTCAGTTATCTATACCGCAAATTATTGTCGCAGATACGCATAAGGCATTAGGAAAAATCGGCGCATACGTTAAAGCAAAAGTTTCGCCTAAAACGGTTGCAATAACGGGTAGTAGCGGAAAAACCACCGTGAAAGAAATGGTCGCGGCAATTTTATCTCGTTTAGGTAATGTGCTGGCGACTAAAGGAAATTTTAATAATGACATTGGTGTACCACTTACGTTATTACGCTTAGAAGAAAAACATGATTTTGCCGTAGTTGAATTAGGTGCGAACCATATGGGCGAAATTGCTTATACCTCAGCGCTTGTTCAGCCTGATGTAGCCGTAATTAATAATATTGCTGCAGCGCATTTAGAAGGTTTTGGCGATCTTTGTGGTGTGGCCAGAGCAAAAGGCGAAATTTTTGAAGGCTTAAAAGAAGAAGGTATCGCGCTTTATAACCAAGATTGTAAATTAGCAAACAAGTGGCAATGGCGTTTAGTGGATAAAACCGTGCGTCGTTTTTCTTGTTTTAATCAAGCGGATTGTTATAGCTCTGATGTGGTGCTAGATGAAAATGGTTGTGCAAACTTCAAATTAAACAGTGCATTAGGT
>JAQWHO010000103.1 GCA_029249355.1 Thalassotalea sp. | reverse complement strand
ATGACCATCAATAATAATGCCACAACTGGCTTGATCATTGAGTAATGCACAACCGGTTACGCCTGGTTCACGACCTTCAATAGGAGACATAGCATTAAATAAGTGAGTATAACCATCGGCACCAACATCCATGGCTGCTTGTGCGGTTTTATAGTCTGCATTGGTATGCCCCAAACACACTTTAATACCTAACGACACCATGCGCTGGATATCATCCGTTGAAACAGTTTCAGGCGCCAATGTCACTAATATCTGCCCAATATCTTTACGCTCAAGTATCTGCCATTCATCATCAGAAATAGCTCGAATGTACTCTTGAACATGAGTACCTTTTTTAGCAATCGATAAATGCGGCCCTTCGAAGTGAATACCTAAAATTCCCGGGACTTTCTCAGCAATGGCTAGCGACATAGCGTCTGCAGCCTTTGCCATCACTTCGACTTTATCGGTGATCAGTGTCGGTAACATTCCTGTAGTACCAAACTGAGAATGTGCGGTGATGATGGTTCTTAAATTATCTAATGAGGGAGAATCATTAAATAGTACGCCACCACCACCATTAACTTGTAAATCGATAAAACCTGGGACAATCATGCCTTTTGCCACCACATCTACAGATGCAATATCACCATCTATCGATAGCACTTTTCCGTCTTCGATAGTTAATACTTGATGGTCTTGAAACTGCTGACCATCAAATAATTTATGTGCATGAATGCGTTGTCGAGTCATTATAAAGTCCGTGTTACTTTTTTAAGACCTTTAGGCTCATCAGGATTAAACCCACGAGAAACTGAAACTTCAGCAACATCTAAATAAAAGCGTTGTAAAACAACTAATGGCGCTAAACGTGGATGAACGTTTGCATCTGTTTGGCGTAAATGTACAAGATCAGCACCACGCTCAGCCATTTCATTAATTTGCTCTTTATGTGACTGCGCGCTTTCGTCATTGACTTCACAATTTAAAATCGCTAAACCTTGCTCAACGAGTGTGACAGGTCCGTGTAAGAATTCTGCACTACTAAATGCTTCAGCATGTATAGAGCTCACTTCTTTTAACTTTAATGCCATTTCTTTGGTAATGGCATAACCAAGACCACGACCCAATACCACCATATTTTTTACACCTTCAATTGACTGAGAAGTTAATTGTGGCTCAGAATCAATAATGGTTTGCATGGCCGCTGGTAAAGTATCTAGTGCTGAAATAAGTTCTTGGTTTTCAGTCCAGTATGCCGTTAATTGTAAAAGTGCTGAGAGCGTTGCTAAGTAACTTTTAGTTGCTGCTACTGAAATTTCAGCGCCGGCTTTTAGTGGTAAAACTTCATCAACAATATCTTTTAATGGTGAGGTTTCATCATTCACTAATGCAACACAATAAGCGCCAGCTTTTTTCGCCATTTCAGCTTGAGCTATAATATCTGGGCTACGACCCGATTGAGAAATAACAATCACTAGCGCTTGATCTAACTTTAATTGCTTACCGTATACACTAGAAACAGACGGTGCAGCGGCAAACGTTGGAATTCCGGCTTCAATTTCAATTAAGTATTTACCAAAAACACCGGCATGATCTGAAGAACCACGTCCGATAATCATCACCATTTTCGGTGCGATTTCACGCAATTTAGCCCCAATTTTTTCAGCTAAAGCTTTGTTTGCTAAAAGTTGGCCTTCAACCACTGCAGGGGCTTGTTTAGCCTCTTGTTCCATAATTGTTTGTGTCATGTTCAAACCTTACCTAATTTTTAATCTATTTAATGATTACCTAGATGAATGATTACTGTAATTAATCATTCATCTAAGTATTTACAACAATGCGAGCTGTTGTTTTGCATATATCACTGAGCCAACTTCTGGTGGGCATAAAGGCTCTGCTAATTTATCTTTCACGTCTTGGTCTAACCAAGGCAAAATTCGAGGTGTTAAACCACCAATTAATGAAATTCTTGGTGGATTCTGTTTAGCTAATCGACGAGCAACACCACTAATATAGCCTGAGCCTTCAATAACAATTTCTTTTGCAACAGCATCACCTTCTTCGGCAGCATCAAACACAAGATTCGCCATTTGTGCATAAAATGCTGCAGGTTTTCCGGCAATAGTTTCAACCATTTCTAAGCCATCTTTTACATTCAATAACGAAAGTAACTTTTTATTTATAATTGAATCAGCTTTTAAACCGTCAAGTGACATAAGTACATGATTTGCAGCTTGAAAACCAAACCAAGCGCCGCTGCCTTTATCACCATGTGGAAAACCATGTCCACCCAATGTATACGGATATCCATTCACATAAGAAAAACCACATGAACCTGTTCCTGTGATCATCACCGCACCGTCTTGGCCGTTATGTGCACCTAAGCAAGCAATTAACAAATCGGTCGCTAAAAACATTTGTTTAAAAGGATGTTGCCAATTTGACATTTGTTCAAATAAAACCGGTAAATTTACACCGGCTAATCCAACACCTGCAATAATATCTTTAAGTTCAATACCAATTAAGCCAGCGTCTTTAATCGCTAATTCTGCCGACTCTTTTATTGAATTAATTGCCTGCTCATATCCATGAAGAGGATTAGCAGGACCTGAAATTCCGGTTCCTAAAATATTATTATCAGCATCAACAATAATGGCTTTACATTTACTGCCACCACCGTCGATACCTAAAAAGAATTCTTTGTTGTCACTGCTACTAGGCATGTTGACCTCATGTCTACTACATTTATCTATAAAGTCATTTGATAAAAAATCAAAGCTTCAAAATTTTAACTGCTTTCATACTAACCACAAATGACAGCGTTGTCATTTATTTTTTGATAAAATTTACAGTTTTTTATTAAATTGATTTCCGTTTAAAGTTAGTAGATTGATTATAAAGAATATTATTTAAAATCAATCTACCATTAAACATCAAATTAGTTATCTTTAACCACGACATAACGACCTTTTCTGGTTTTATTTACCGTTGCCGTTCTAATTTTTACTTGTGAAGTTACCTTCACTGGCTGAGTGTATACTTGCCATTCTTTACCTTGTTCTTGATATTCAATAGGTAAACCAGGAAAAGTATTATTCGCGTATAAAATACCCTTCTCAATTTTTGCACCTACCGTCGGTAAACGATATTTAACATCGGCTAAATCAAGTTTAGGAAACTCTTTTTGTCCAAGGGCATTCGCAAATAACCGCCATTGATGATCTCTTTGTAATTGCATCTCTTGATTAAATACCTGACTGTCTTGACTGTATTTATAGCCCATATAATTATAAGGAACAGCCCATGAAGCTTTATGCCATGCACGCTCAGCTAAAGCGATTACGCGAGGGAATATTTTATATTCTGCAACGTTATCGGTACGAACATTCTCTCCCCATAGTTGCCCTTGAATCCCTAAGAAACTTCGTCCTTGTTCAAGTGGTTGGTGAGTAATATTGCCATCTTCATCTTTTTGCACAGTATCATCACTGATATAAGGTTGATCTTGGCGATCTAACCAAAACTCCGCATGAACAGGTAAATTTTGCGGCATAAATTGAAAGACTTTTTCGGTGTTAGTACGACGAGAAGCCCAATAGTAGCCATGCTCTTTTGGATCCGCTTCATAGGGAAAATCAAAATACGTCACATCAGGAATAGAAAGCACTATTTGCCAATTTCTATTGGCTAGTTCATTTACTTTCGTATGTCCGCCCCAAGGTAAATGATCCCAAGCATTCGCCTGTACTACCGCTGGCATATTTTCTTTTTTAGTATGTTCTAAACCATCACTCCAAGCGGCTGGCTCTATTCCCATATCAGAGATCATATTTGATACACGTTCAACAAAATATGCGCCCAGCTCTGACATTTTAGTAACGCCATGCTCATTATTGGCAATAAATGATTTACATACGTCTGACTCTAACCATGCGCCTGCTGTTTCATCGGCACCTATGTGATAACGCGTTAATGGTTGCCCAGCGTCAGCATGAATTTTTTGTACTTCCGTCATCACTTTTTCAATAAAGCGATATGACGACTCTTGGCAAGCATTGATCGTATTGTCTTTATAAAATTGCACTGAAGAATATTGGGTTAAATCACTTGGATCGTGTAATAAATACTGCTCAGCTTTTTCTTTATCTTCCATCCTGCTGTATTTATTGTAACGAGCGGTCATTGCTTTAATGGCTGCTCTTGAATGTCCCGGCATGTCTAATGAAGGTAAAACCTGAATGTGTCTTGCCGTTGCTGCTTGCAAAATCTCGGTATAATCAGCAACTGAATAGAAGCCATTAACTTCAGTATTACTATCAACGCCAGCACCTAGCTGAGGCATTAAACATGACTGTTCATCTAAGTCTAAACAGCGTTTGCTGCCAATTGTGGTTAATTCGGGTAAACCAGGGATCTCTAATCGCCAACCTTCATCTTCACCCATATGCAGATGTAACTTATTGAGCTTATAGGCAGCCATTTGATCTAAAAGTTTTAGGATAAATGCTTTGCTACGAAAGTTACGCGCTGTATCAACTAACATGCCTCTAAATTCATATAAAGGCTCATCAATAATGTGAATATATGGAACCGACTTTTGAGTAAGAGACACTAAACTGGCTAACGATTGTAAACCATTAAATACGCCATTATTATCAACACCAACAATAGAAATTCCCGTTGATTGAATATCAAAACTATAACTGCCAATCATCTTACTATTATCTTCTTTCACGCTAAGTTTTATATCAACGCCAGATGAATTCTGGGTAATACCCAATAATGAGAGTCTTGTGATTGCTGCATTTACTAATGACTTATCAGTATTGCCAAAGTGAATATTTATCCCTTTTGACAAATCAAGCTGACCTTTTTTATCAGGATATTGCACTGATTTAGGCGTAGGAATAATAACATTACTAACATCAAGTAATGATCCACCTAATGTACTATTTCGTTGATAAAAACCAACACTATCTAACCAAGGCGTTTTATCATCTTTAGTACGTTTAAAGTGGTTTTTATAATCTGTGTATTCGTTAACATAGGGCACATATTCCATTTGTGTTTCTGGATCTATTTTAGCTCTGGTGCTTTTAATGACTCTAGCAACTAGATTATCCGCTCGGATAATATAATTAGGCATGATGTCAGATTCAGCTAATGACCAATAACTTGCGCGAAAAGTTATTGTTTTACGCTCACCTTCAATAAAGCCTTTAAATTTTTCGGTCGGGGTTAATGTGTGTAAATCACCGTTAATATGCTTAAGCGTAAATTCTTCGCTATCAAAATTATGCAAAGGCGCAATTTGGCTAAAATAAATCTCCCAACCGTTTGCTAAAATAGTTTTTTGAGGCGTTAATGAAATATTTGCTTCAAAACATAAACCATCGGTTTGCGTTTTTTCACACTTATCTGAAACCGCATTACTAATAAGGGTGAATTCTACTTCTAGTTCATTGGCTAATTCATCTAAATCAGATTGGCTTGCTTGATGGAGTACATCATTATGTTCTGCTGACTTAGTTAAAGGAGCTGACTGCTCTGGTGCTTTTTCACAGCCCGCAAGAAAGGCCCCAACAGTAAAAAGTATACATAACAGTTTTTTATTCATATAAAACGACTCTTATTTTAATTTATTATCTAGCATTATAGTAAACATCACTCATTTTGACAGCGCTGTCAAAACTTTCTTTACATACTTTATAAAAATATAGTAGTTTACGACAATATTTCGCAATAATTATGCATGTCAAAGTTACCTTTTGACTATTAACACTATATTTTTATTAACTGATTAATAAAGAAACAATATTGATAAAGCACAGAATAATGATAGCAATTACTGTTATATTAAAGCCTCTTAGTTGTACCTGAACACATCTGAGCACCATTAACCAAGAGATAAAATTATGTCTGAACCGATTAAAAAAGTAGTTATTGTTGGTGGCGGTACCGCTGGCTGGATGACTGCTGCTAGCCTAGCAAGATATGCTGATGGAAAAGAGCTTAATATAACACTCATAGAGTCATCAACTATTGGCACCGTTGGCGTTGGTGAAGCAACTATTCCTAATATCGTAGATTTCAATCGTAATTTAGGCATCGATGAAGTTGAATTAATTAAAGCAACACAAGCGAGCTTTAAACTTGGTATTCAATTTGAAAACTGGGCTAATATCGATAGTCAATTTTTTCACCCATTTTCTGATTATGGTGTAAAAATAAATAATATCGATTTTCATCATTACATCAATAAACTAAAAAACTCTGGTAAAGATGTTGATATCCAAGATTATTGTTTCCCTGCCGCTTTAGCAAACCATGGAAAATTTGCTCAACCTCATCCAAACCCCTCAACACCTTTAGCCGATTATCAATACGCATACCATTTTGATGCGGGTTTATACGCTAATTTTTTGGCTGACTTTTCGCTTAAATTGGGTGTTCGTCGTATTGATGCTTTTGTTAAGCAAGTGAATAAAGATGACAATAATGGCTTTATTAAGTCGGTAACTTTAGATAATGGCGAAATAATTGAGGGCGACTTATTTATTGATTGTTCAGGCTTTAAAGGGCTTTTAATCGAAGAAGCACTCGAAACTGGCTATGAAGATTGGAGCCACTGGCTGATTTGTGACAAAGCATTAGCTGTTCAAACGGAGTTATCAGGCGAACCAACACCTTATACTCGCTCAATAGCGAAAGCAAATGGCTGGCAATGGCGAATTCCTCTGCAACATAGAATGGGTAATGGTTATATTTATAGTAGTAAATTTGAAAGTGATGAAGCCGCAGAACAAGTGCTATTGTCTAGTATCGAAGGAAAACCGATAAATAAAGTCAGAAGGTTCAGTTTTAAAGCCGGTAGACGTAAACAAGTGTGGAACAAAAACTGTGTGGCTGTAGGTCTTTCATCGGGTTTTTTAGAACCGCTCGAATCAACGAGCATTTCGCTTATCCAATCAGTAATAAGCAAACTACTCAATTTCTTTCCAGATAAGTCATTTAATCAATTTGATATTGATGAAGTTAATCGACTCCACAATAGCGAAGTTGAACATGTGCGTGATTTTTTGATTCTTCATTACAAACTTTCTCAACGAACCGACAGTATATTTTGGCAACACTGCCAAGCAATGGAAGTACCTGAAACTTTACATCATAAAATGAATTTATTTGAGAGTCGCGGCCATATTATTGAACGTGAAAATGAATCTTTTGAGCCTGCAAGCTGGTTAACTATGTACAATGCATTTGGCGTGACACCAAAAAGATACGATTCACGTGTCGATAATATGCCACTTGATGTTATAGAAAAAAACTTACAACAAATGAAACAATCAATTGAACAAGCGGCGTTACAGGCTAATTCGCATCAAGTGTTCATTGATCAGCATTGTAAAGCACAAGCTGATATTTAAGCTTCCATAATAAAAAACGACCTTAACGGGTCGCTTTTATTAGTTTACCATTATTGAAATTGTTAAATTTTTTCCGCTTGACAATATTGCTTTAAAAACTCGTCATGACGTGGCTGTTTATCAGCAATATCGATAAGGCCTTGCTTACCTTTGTCCATAATACTTTTCAACTTCTGATAATCCCATGTATCCATGGTTGGATTATAACTTTCTGGTTCAACTTTCATCCCATCAAAAACGGCATACCAACTTGTTGACTGAAATAGCTCTTCCGTTCCAGGAATAAGTCCACCAGAGGCTTTAAAGAAATCGATTTTCTTCTGCAAAGTTGCAGGAATTTCCATATTTTTACACCAACGCCAAAACTCAGTGTCTTCACGCTGCGTAGTGCAATAATGCAAAACAAGAAAATCTCTAATTTCTTCGTAATCAGCTCTAACACGTCGGTTATATTCATCAATTAAGGTTTGATCAATATTTTTAGTCGGGAACATACGAATAAAATAGGCGATGGTTTTAGAGACCAAATGAATAGCCGTTGACTCCAAAGGTTCAATAAACCCTTGCGCTAAACCTAACGACAAGCAGTTTTTATCCCAAGATTTATTTCGCATTCCGGTAGTAAATGGAATGATCCTTGGCTGCATAATGGTTTCGCCGGTAATATTTTCTAATAACGTTTTGGTGGCTTCTTCATCCGTGAGGTATTTATCGCAAAAAACATAACCATTACCGGTGCGGTGTTGAAGAGGAATTTTCCACATCCATCCGGCATCTTGTGCTTTTGAAATAGTAAACGGGTTAGTTTCACCAACATTTTTTGTTTGTACAGTAACGGCACGGTTACAAGGGAGATATTTGTCCCAGCTATCGTATCCAGCTTTTAAGGTTTGTTCTATTAATAATCCTCTAAAACCAGAGCAATCAATAAAGAAATCACCAGACAATACTTGACCTGATTCTAAGATAACGGACTCAATTAAGCAGTTAGAAGTTTGAGTGATTTTTTCAACTTTTCCTTCAGTGCGAACTACACCTAACTTTTCTGCATAATTTCGTAGGTATTTCCCCGCAAGAGCCGAGTCAATATGAAGGGCATAAAAAGCTCTTTCTAAAGGCGTACCTTTTGCTTCAAAAGGTAAAAAGAATTTCCCTTTTTCAGAAAGCACAAATTCAGGCGAATGTGCCATTAATGGCGTGTCATCCCCTTCTGCTTTAGATTTTAGCCAACACTGAAAAAAATCATAACCATCAATACTTTTTCCAACGGTTCCAAAAGGGTGAAAATATTTTTCTCCTTTGGTATGCCAGTCTTCAAATTGAATACCTAGTTTAAAGCTTGCTTGAGTTTCTTTAATGAAATCAATCAAATCAATTCCTAAACTATTTAATATTGAGATCAACGGCGGAATAGTCGCTTCACCGACACCTATCACACCAATATCTTCCGATTCTACGAGCTCAATAGTTAAGTCAGTATTCTTGAATATATTACTAATGGTCGCTGCCGCAATCCAACCTGCCGTTCCACCGCCAACAATGACAATTTTTTTTATGGGATCTTGTGTTGTTTTCATGAATAAATACCGCAATTAATTTTTAGGGATGAAATGACAATGCTTTTTCAGAAATTCACCATGTGTTGGCGCTACATCGACAGAATTTTTCACTCGTTCTTTCATATAGTTTAAATTTTTTCTCAGGTATTCAAGCTCCATAGCGTCAGCTCTTTTATCATAATTTTCAGGGTAAATGTTAAAGCCATCGAATATGGCTAACCAACTATCTTTGCCAAAAATTTCCCAAGGATACTGAAGAATATCTCCACGGGTTTTATATGCTTCTACTTTTTGAGCTAATGTTTCGGGTAACGACATATCGCGACAAAATTCCCACATAGGCGAGTCAGTACGTTGATTCGCTTTATAATGAAGAATAATAAAATCTCTCACTCGTTCATATTCTAAAACGGTTACCTCATTAAATTTATCAATAGTTTGCTGGTTGTACTGAGGTTGCTCAAAAGACAATATAATTTTTTCAATGGCCGTTTCCACCAATGCAATACTGGTACTTTCTAAGGGTTCTAAAAAGCCTGATGACAAGCCAACAGCAATACAGTTTTTATTCCACGCTTGCTTAACTCGACCGGGCGTATAAGAAAACTTTCTCGGCTTATGAAGTGCTTTCCCTTCAATATTTTCTAATAAACATTTTTCAGCCGCTTCATCATCGATATATTGGCTGGAATAAACCATGCCATTACCCATGCGATGCTGCAGTGGTATTTTCCATTGCCAGCCAGCTTCATGAGCTTGAGAAATAGTTCGAGCTAATGGTTCTCCAACAGTTTCACTTTGTACTGCAACGGCTCTGTCGCAAACAAGCCATTCGCTCCAATCTTCAAATGCTACATTTAATGCTTTTCTTGTGAGTAAACTTTTAAAACCCGTACAATCAATGAATAAATCACCCGTTTGGATTACTCCATCTTCAAAAACTAAGGAATCTATACTGCCATCGATATTTGATAATTTGATATCTTCAATTTTATTATCGACAATTTTAACACCATTATTGACTGAATAATCTCGCATTAAATCGGCAAATAACGCAGCGTCAAAATGAAGCGCCCAATCAAAAATTTCCAATTGGCTTTCAGGCTTTTCACTTGGCAGAGTAAAACGGCTTTCTTGGGCTAATTTCACCCCTAAGGAATAGTTCGCAAGTTTTGATTCACCACCATTCAGTTTATCTCTCATCCAGTAATGGTGAAATGGTACTTCTTGTGTACCTTGACCGTAAATGCCAAAAGGATGAATAAATGAAGTGCCTTTTTTATACCAATCTTTAAACTCTATGCCGAGTTTTCCGGTAGCGGCCGTCGCTTTAATCACATCAAGATCAGTTAATCCTAATTTGCCATAAAAGCGTCGTAGTGTAGGGATAGTCGCTTCTCCGACACCAATAGTGCCAATTTGAGAAGATTCAACTAAGGTAATTTCTACTGGTTTATCTTTAAAGTGATGACTTAATGCTGCTGCTGTCATCCAACCAGATGTGCCGCCTCCAGCAATAACAATTGAATTCACTTTATTATTTTTATTATTCATTTTTTTACCTTAACTAACATTTAATCGATCATTTAACTGACCACCAATCGACACTAGTCTCACTAATTTGGCTAATTATTTATACAAATGTATTTTCTAACATTCTTACTATATCGTTATGTTATACGACTTTCATTATTAACAAAGAATATCATATTGCTAAAAATTGTTACTGCGCTATTTCAGTATTTATCATAACGTTTTTCAGCTCAATTTAATTGATGTAAAACAAAATCCAACCTCTTTAAACTCACCGAATTTCATCACTGATTCTGAAAATCATCCATAAAAAAACCGCCGCAATTAATGCGGCGGCTTTCAATGAATGTTGTACTTTATGTAATTTCTAAATGATTAGAAAGATACACGAGCACCCACTGTCCAACGAGCTTCATACACGTTTTGGAAAGCTTTTTGCTTACTAAAACCGATGTAAGTTTGTTGATATTCTTCAGTGATGTTTGATCCATTAATGTAAAAACTAACTTCTTCACTGTAATTATATGATGCGTTGAAATCAAGCTGTGAGTAATCATCTTGGTATAATGATTGTCCACCAGTTCCACCGCCACCAGCAGTATGTAAGCGTGGGCTACGAGAGTTCCAAGCTAAACGCGTTGAGAACGTGTCATTTTCATACCATACAACCGCATTGTAAGTATCTTTTGACATGCCACCAAACGGTAAATCATCGCCATCAATATCTTTCGCTTCTTGAGAGCTGTCTGCATATGTATAGTTTAAGTCAAAACCAACGTTAGCAAAAATGCTGTCTTCGCCTAAGAAATCACTAAGCGCAACTTTACCACCTAATTCATAACCCGATACATCTCCACCTTTACCTTGTGTAGTTGCATTGAAAGGCCATGGTCCACGGCGGATACCATCTGAATCAGGCTCATCTATAGTTAAAATTGTACCTTCAGTGAAGCTTTCAATGTCGATTCCATATGTTGATACGAAGAACATTGATGCATCACCTGCATACCACTCAGCAGAAAGCGAGTAATTCTCTGAACGCCATGGGATCTAACTCAGGGTTACCATTTAATGAACCACCCGTTACACGCATACAACCACAGTCGTTATTGAATACTGAACCTACAACTTTACCACCGCCCCATTGAGCTAAGTTAAGTGCTTGCATATTTTCTGAATATGCAGCACGTAACACTACATCGTCAGTTGCTTGATAAGCTAAGTTCATTGAAAGTAATTCGTCTGTGAAGCTACGTTCTGTAACAACATCACCAATATCTGGACCTAAACCTGAATGAGGTAAGTTAGGACCAACAAGGTTTTGTTTCACAAATAAATCTGTTTGAATTACTTTAAGACCAACGTTACCACTTAACGCTTCATATTCGAAGTTTACTTGTCCGAAATATGACGTTTCATCTAAACCAACATCATATGTAGCACCACCATTTTCAGTTCGAGCTACGTTTCCAAAGGTATCCTTATGGAACTGTTTAGGGTCACGGAAGTTACTTGGATCAATAACCCAAACACCTGGGATACCTTGAACATTACCAAAATCAGTTTGGAATGAAGTTGTTGTATACTGATCTAAACGAGTTGGGCCTAATAATGTATAAGGTGTCCATACACCATCAACGTGCTCACCAGTACCTGCAACTTCAAAACATGGCGTACCTTCAGTTGCACCATTATAGCTTTGATCAACAGCTTTCCATTGAGCGATATCACAACCATTACCAAAATCAGAAGTATATGTGAATTGGTCATGATCAACTTTACGTTGGCTAAAACGAACACCAAAATCAACACTTGTAATGAAATCATGATCGTCTAAAGCATAGTTCCATTTTGTACTAAATGTGCTTAAATCAGCCGCATCATCAGTGTTGCCTTCAGAAGAGAATGCACCAATATGATATGAGTCTTGGTCAGCCATATAATCAGCAACTGACATAGCGCCTTTGCCGCCCATAACAGTTTGACCAAAACCACCAAATGTAGGATGTTCACCACTTGAGTCATGGGTTAATTGGAAATCATTTGACGTAATACCGGTAGAATACTGCGCGTTACAACCGCCTTCTGAACCGATAATTTCTTCGCCATTCGTACAATATTGTGAAGGGTTAAGACCACCTGGGCCAGTGACAAATGAACCTTCATCAATACTTAAGATATCACCTTCACCATATGCATGACGCATTTTAGCCGTTGCACGAGCATGAGTTGCACGAACTTGACCAGTTAACGCACCGCCGTTATCGAAATCTAATTGGAGGTTAAAGTTTTGTGATTTCTCTTCATTCACATTAGCTTGAGTGAATGTTTGTAAACGGTAAGGGTTTACATTAAAAGCATCAACACCCTGCCAAGGATTACCATCAGCATCAGTAAAAGTATCACCAGTAGCATGAGTAGCAAAAGCAAAGTTATTAAATGTTTGCCAACGATTATTCAAGTTAAAACCAGAACGCGCATTAAAACGATCTTGTTGGGTATAAAAGTAATCTGCAGTTAAAACAAAACCTTCACCTAAATCAGCTTGAAGAGAAAGCTGTAACGCATCACGCTCACGTTCTTCTGTTTTATTGTATGCTGTAAAACCATGAGGAACGATATTACGAATTTCGCCTCCTACTGATGGAGCACCCCATGTATGGTTGTTGTTTGTCCAACCTAAACCGCCATTTTCAGACGTATCATTGTGGCCATTGTAATCAGACGCTAACGTTACTTCTTGAGTAACAGCAGAAATCAACACACCGATTTTGCC
>JAQWHO010000102.1 GCA_029249355.1 Thalassotalea sp. | reverse complement strand
GGCATGATCCGGTACTCGCATGCCCGCAGTTAAAATAGTTTCTAAAGTATCTTTATCTGGTGCTGGTGCTGTCAATCGAGGATCAGATTGTCGAGTAAGTAAAAGATCTATTGCTTTCATATATGACTATTATTCGCTAAGCGTGGTTTGAACCAGTGATTATATAGGTAATGATCTACACTGGTAAACCGCCCTGCACCAATAAAAAACAGTGCGAGCAATAATAAGAAATATGTTGAGGCGAATTCAATGCCATTATTGAGCACAACAATCGGCCCTTTTTCATATAACCACTCGGTATTACCGTTTTCATCTAAAATACTGCGCATTCTTTCTAAACGATCTTTTACCACAAGGCTATTTTCTAAACTTTCATTTGCCTCTTCAAAACCTAACCACACAAACACTTTCGCAGGACTAATATCAGGATTCGTTGGCGTAATAGCAAACCAGCCGTTTACCCCATGTACTGATGTAGCTGCAATTATCATAGTAAACATTAGTGGAATTGAAATTAAACGCGTTAATAGGCCAATTAATAATAACCAGCCGCCTAAAAACTCACTCCAAGCAGCTAAGTTCGCTAAAAGTTCAGGAAAAGGTAAACCTAACCCCCATTCCACATTACCAAACCACTCCACAATATCAGGCGAAGCTAAAAGCTGTTCAAAGCCTGTCACATCGGTGTTTGAAAGTTGTAACTTACTATATCCCGCCATAATAAATATCGGCGCTAAATATAAGCGGATTAAAAAAGCAGGAATACCATTTGCGTAATGAAGTTTATTAATTAATTTTAAATAAGATGAGGCAAGTAACATAACGAGTTTTTCATAAGTGAAGTTATACAATAAGAACTTTGATTGGCAATATTTATTTCAAATTACTCATAAAATATGTATTTATTTACAATTATGACTACATAAAATCAGAATATTTCATTAGCATAGTGCATCGTAATTTTAAAAGTAGTACGGATATTTATGAACGAACACCCAAGTGCAATAAAACGCATCTCAAAAAGCATATTTGAACTCCTTAATGTTTCAAGAAAAATTATTATTAATTTAGTGTTTTTCACAGTTTTGTTAATATTTTTTATATTATTAACAGCGGATGAAGATCAAATACATATTCCGAGCAAGGCAGCTCTAGTGCTAAATTTAAAAGGTGACATCGTTGAACAAAAGCATGAAATCAATCCAATGGATGCTTTTTTAAATGAAGCTTTTGATCAACCCACAGAAACGCCAGAAGTATTATTAGCAGATATTATTAATGTTATTGATACAGCAAAAAATGATGATCGTATTCAAGTGCTCACTCTGCAATTACAAGGAATGAAAAGCGCGGGGTTAACCAAACTTAAAGATATTGCTGACAGTATTGAAGCGTTTAAAGCTTCAGGTAAAAAAGTCATTGCCTATGGCGATCAATTTCAACAAGATCAATATTATTTAGCCAGTTACGCCGATGAAATTTGGCTTAACCCTAATGGCTGGATGATGCTTGATGGTTATGGCCGCTACCAATTGTATTTTAAATCAGCCTTAGAAAAACTATCAATCAGTCAACATATTTTTAGAGTAGGCACATATAAATCAGCAGTAGAACCTTTTATGCGTGATGACATGTCACCGGCCGCTAAAGAAGCGAATAAACAATGGTTAGCTGATTTATGGCAGCAATATAAACAAGATGTTGCGGCGCAACGTGAGTTTGGCATTGATAATTTTGATGAAACAACAGAATCATTAATAGAAAAACTTGAACGTGTTGACGGTAAAATTGCACAATACGCATTAACGAATCACTGGGTAGATAGTTTAAAAACACGAGAAGAAATTAACCAAGAAATGATCTCATTGGTTGGCAAAAATAAGCATAATAGTTTCAACCAAATTTCATTTAAAGAATACTTAAGCGCGACAACAGAACCCTTTCCACCTTATCAAAACCAAAACCAAGGTGACCAAGTAGCAGTTATCGTAGCAAAAGGCACTATTTTAGATGGTACACAAAACCCAGGCTCGGTTGGTGGCGATAGCACGGCAAGTTATTTACGCAAAGCTCGATTAAATAAACACGTAAAAGCGGTGGTACTTCGTGTTGATAGCCCGGGTGGTAGCGCTTATGCTTCAGATATTATTAGGCAAGAGGTTGAATTAATTAAAGCGGCAGGAAAACCTGTTGTTGCTTCAATGGGAACTTACGCAGCATCGGGTGGATATTGGATCTCAGCCCCTGCTGACAAAATAATTGCCTCACCAACAACAATAACCGGCTCTATTGGTATTTTTGGCTTTTTCATGACCTTTGAAAATTCGCTAAGCAAGTTAGGCGTAAATACTGACGGTGTTGGGACTACAGACCTTGCAGGCTTTGGTGTAACACGCCCACTAAGTGAAGGTATGGCTAAAATCTTCCAATTAGGGATTGAGCGAGGTTATCAAGACTTTATTGAACTTGTAGCTAATAATCGTGGAATGTCACTTACTGATGTTGACGCTATCGCTCAAGGTAGAGTTTGGTCTGGTATACGAGCAAAAGAATTAGGATTAGTGGATGAATTAGGCAACTTAGATGATGCGATTAATGAAGCAGCTAACTTAGCTAAACTTACCGATTTTGAAACGTTATTAATTGAGAAAGAGCGTTCAACACAAGATATTTTCTTTCAGAACTTGTTTGGACAAGCGGTAAAGTTCTTTCCAAATGAACAAATTCGCTCACACGGTGCTTTCGATAAATTATTATTCAGTTTAAAAAGTGAATATCAATCAATCAGCGAACTTAATGATCCTCAAGGGATTTATTCATTTTGTTTAGCCTGTGAAATAAATTAACACATTACCTTACTGATATTTTTGTTATTATAGCCTCGAATTTCGGGGCTTTTATTTACCCACAACTAACAGAATATAATAATGAAAAAAAGAATTTACATCGCCTATACCGGCGGAACAATTGGTATGAAAGCCAGCAAAAATGGTTATATCCCAGTAAAAGGTCATTTAACTGAATCAATCAATGCTATGCCTGACTTTCATCGTGATGAAATGCCTGATTTTACTATTCACGAATATCAGCCATTAATTGACTCGTCAAATATGACTCCGGCCGATTGGCAACGTATTGCAGATGATATCCATAAAAACTATCAAGACTACGATGGTTTCGTAGTTTTACACGGCACAGACACCATGGCTTACACCAGTTCTGCGCTTTCATTTATGTTTGAAAATTTAAGTAAGCCTATTATTGTTACCGGATCACAAATTCCATTTAGCCAATTACGCTCAGACGGCCAGGTGAACTTGCTTAATTCTTTATTCATCGCGGCAAATTATCCAATAAGTGAGGTGGGACTATTTTTTAATAACCGATTATATCGTGGTAATCGTTCTATCAAAGCCTACGCAGATGGCTTTAATGCCTTTGATTCACCTAATATGGCGCCATTATTAGAAGCAGGAATAAACATAAAAGTGATTGCTGGTACTATCAGCAAAAATAATAATGAAAATATGACACTTTCTAGTATTACTCCACAACCTATTGGCGTGGTTCATTTATATCCAGGTATTAGTACTGAGTTAATCAAGAACATTATTAAACAACCCGTAAAAGCATTAATTATTCGTAGCTATGGTGTTGGAAATGCCCCACAAGATAAAGCATTACTTGCTTGTTTAGCTGAGGCCAATGAACAAGGCATTATTATTGTGAATTGTAGTCAATGTATTAAAGGAAAAGTTAATATGGACGGCTACGCAACCGGTGTTTCATTGAGTCAATGTGGTGTTATTAGCGGCGCAGATATGACATTAGAAGCAACACTAACAAAATTACATTACTTATTAAGTCAAAATTTTTCACTCACTGATATTCGACAAAAGTTACAAGAAAACTTACGTGGTTAATTAACTATTGATTAAGTACGTTCATGATTAATGCAATATCAAAGTTGTATTGCATTTTTTTAGTTGAAGTTAACGTAAAAATATTAAAATCAATACGTTGCCAATCAACTTTCTTGGCTAGCACATAAAAATCATTAATATTGCTTTGATCAATTATTTGTAAATCATAAGTTTTTTTATCAATACCCTTGTCGAAAACGGTTTTATTGTGATGATGATCGAATATTTTAATTAACCCCCACGCAGCTTGAAATATGTGTCCGCCAACGGTTGCGACTAAATTATTAGATTTTACTTTCTCTATGGCTTCAACGGTCCAATCTATTCCGCCTATTTTCATATCAGGATTCACTTCGTTATAACCACTTTTTACAGAATCAAGAACACCTAAAGCCATACCATCAGAAGCAGCCCAAGCAATATCGACTTTACCAAAGCGAGAAGACACTTGATGAATAATATATCGGCTTCTTTCTCTACTCCAAATTGCCGGCACAACCTGTAATAAATTCACATTTTCATGTTTATCGACACTTCTTTGTAAACCTGAGGTTCTTTGATTTGATTCCCCACTAAAACTACCGGCTAAGCCGACAATATTGAGAGGTTCACTATTAGTTTTCCTTGCTGAAGCTATTAGTGAATCGGCTAATAGCTCACCTGCAACAGCATTATCATGAAATATTTCACCTAACCAATATTTATATTTAACTTGAGGAAGTGATACAAAGCTTTGCTCATCCTCCAAAAGCGTACGTTCGAGAGTAATAAAGGGAATTTTAGAATTTTCCAATGTAGAAAAAGACACTTCAGAATTACCGTCATAAGGCATGAATAGAAGATAATCAGGTTTGCGTTCTTGTGATGCAACCAGCACAATAGCTTCTAGGTTAAAAATTCGATTATCTTTCCCGTAAACAACGGTTAAGTTTATTTGAAGATCGTCAGCTGCAGCTTTAGCAATTGCCGTTACCCGGTCCCAAAAAGGAGTGCCGGGTATAGATGGATTAATAAAAGTCACTTCAATTGCTGAAGCTTTTACATGTATAAAAAAGACTAAAATTAATAATAGATACTTCATAATCACTCCCGAAAGGATATATTAACTATAGCAGTGATTTTTCGATTATTTTATTTTAGTAATACAAATTTAACTCGATCTAATAAGATTAAATCTTGTTTATTCAATTGCCCTATATTCAACCATTCGAAAAAGCTTTCTTCTAAATTAAACTGCTCACCAGACGACATATGGCTCTGCATTAACTCTATTTGTATCGCTAAACGTTGCGCTTTGTTTTCAGCGGGTGAATCAATTTTAGCCATAATTTCTAAGGCGATAGTTTTGTTCAGTCTGTCATTAAATTCACATTTGTCAGTTGATAAGTTAGACAGTTTTTTCTGCCAACTCATTGGTAGTGCTTGATAATTTTCAGAGTTAGTAATATCACTATTTTCAATAACATCAGTTAACGACGAAAAGACCAGCTGCCAAGTTTTATCGTGTGCTTGTTGTTTAAACACTGACAAGTCTTTTTCAAAACTATTAATTAATGTTTCTATTTTATTGAACACTGGCTTTATTGGAGCAGCTTCAAGCGAACATTTCTTTTTCAGTTGTTGGAGATCATCAATGCCAATTTTTATCGACGTAACATTTTTTTCAGCTAAAACGCGTGTTTCTATTTCATTAATAGACTCAAAATATTCATTAGCTATCTGTGTATGCTGTTCCTTCTGTTTATTTTGTTCTATATTTCTACGATCAAACACTTGATCATTAATAGATCTAAATTGTTGCCAAAGTCTATTTTCATCTTTGGGTCCACTATAACCAATTTCACGCCATTGCCCCTGCAAAGTTTTAACGTCATTTACTGCTATTTGAATATCATCATTTACCAGAGCTTGTTCAGCTTTTTTTATCAAACTTTGTTTAGCAATGATATTTTCTTGATGGTGTTGATGAATAGCCAATTTGATCGGTTTTAATAAAGTATTAAATTGTTCATTTAGCGCTTTATATTTTTCTCGATCAACCTCACCAGCATCACGCCACTTTTGCTTGAATTGGTTAATTTTGGCATCAATTGATTTCCAATTAACATCATTGTTATTAAATTTAGCTGTAAAAGCTTTAGTTTCTTCAACGATAGCTAAGCGGTTAGATAAGTGATTGGCTCGAATTTTATCTTGCTCAGCATAAAAAAGTCGACAAGGTGCAAATGCTTTTTCACAAGCGGCATTAAACTGTTCATTTAACGCCTGCTCAACCTCATCTTCTGCATGCCCTAACGTATTCCATTGATTACGATACTCTTTTACTTTTGCCGCTTGTTCACTTGGATTATCTAATGGCTCTTCAACAAGTTGATTCATTTGCTCAAGTAACGCTTGTTTTCTCGGTGTAGAAATATAATGTTCCCAATCACTCAGTTCATTAATTTTTTCTTGTGCTGAGTCAATATCACGCTGAATACGTTGCTGCTGTTGAGTATTTAATTGCTCGTAACCGGCTTTTATTTTTTTAAAGACGCCAAAACAAGCATTAAATTTTCCACTACTTGCCAAACGATTAAAGTCGCTAAGTTTGCGTTGAACCTGATTAAAATTCTGTTTTTGTTGCTGATGCAATGGTTTTAATGCCGCGTTCCATTGTTTTACAATATCTTGATAAGCACTAACGATTGACTCGGGTAAACTACCATTCGATTTTTTACTGACAACATGCCATTGCTCAAGCCATTGCTGATAGTTAGTCTCTTGAACTAGTAATTGAGTAAGGTTCTTTGGTACAGAAATTTGAGACATTTTAGAAATGAGATGGGTTGCTTCCGTTAAAGACTCCGCTATTTCAGGTAGTTTAGAAAGCTTATTCTCAATTAATTTAACGTTGCTTTTAAATATTTGTTTTTCAGTATTAGATAAAACGGATGCTGAAACTTCGTCTTGTAATAGAGCAAGTTGTTTAAGAAAGCTTGCTTCATCAATATGATTACTTTGAAAAATAGAATCACTCAAATTTTGTTCATGTTGCTGAATACTTAGCGCTATTTTTTCTTTTATTTTTTGTTTTTCAAGCGTCAGAGCATCTGCTATTTTTTGTTGCTCATAAGCTTCTGCTTTGGTGGCAAAAATTTTAGTAAGTTGTAAAGTAATATCTTGATATTTATTGTCAAAAATTGAGCGCTGCTCTTCATCTAAACAATTAAAATCATTAGTTAACGCAAGCCATTGCTGATCGAGTTCAGCTTGTTTAACTATTACTGTTTGATAATCACTCACATCTTTTAACGCTAAAAGTTTGGCAAGTGCTAATTGAGCTTGTTTAGCTAACTTAATCGGCTTTTCTTGCTGAGCTTTTATTACATTAATTTTATCGTTAATACTTGCAGAAATATTTTCTAATGTGCTTTTTTTTAATAGTTTTTCGAGAATATCAATAGTCGTTGCTTGCTCAACCAGAAATTGTTGAACATCAGATTGTGGGTGACTTTTAAATACCGATAATGATAACTGTGGTTTTGCAATTTTTTTATAAAGTTCGATAATCACTTGAGCATCATTTTCAACTTTTAGCCAAGTTTCTAAAAAAGCTAATTTAGCTTGATCCTTTATATAGGCTAACTTTTCATCTATCGATAATTTAAGTGCTCGCTCGTTTAACAGGATCGCAGCAACTTCTTTTTCAGCATAATCACGTACTTTACTATGATCATTATTTTCGCTGGTTTGTTGCCAAATAGAGAAATCATTTAATTTAAGTAAAACCGCTCTACGCACAAGTTCACTTTTATCTTCAGTTAACAAAGACAATAAAACCGTTTTGTGTTCCGCATTACTGATATCCAAGTCATTATTTACTGCACTAATGCGGATATTACTGTCTTTGTTTTGCCATGGGCTTTTATTACGAAAACGAGAAAAAATCATATATCGGTGAACCTAGCTATATCTTCATTAGTATTAACATCATCTTTATGACAAGGCGTAATTTCAGCGTCTTTATTTTGGCCACTGAACTGGCTTTTTAACTCACGTTTGGTTTTCGTGACTAATTCGCCATTTGCGCCAACGGATAACATTTGATCTGAATTTAAATGTCTTGATTGATATGCCATCGAAAGTTGTAAGGCAGAATCACGCTGCGCTTGTTCTACTGGAGTACCCTCTGGCCATTTCCCAGTTTCAGCAGCATGTTTTAATCGTTGATACATTTCATTCGACATATTGTCGACTACTTGGAGAATATCCATGTTATTTATTGCTTCGCTTTAATAATATTAATTGAACTCGTGTGGCGATATAGATAAAAAAACCGATAACGGTTGAGCCTACTGAAAGGTAATACTGCCAACTACCTGGCTGAACATTCTTCCAATAGTAAAATAAGAAGCCGCCACAAAACATCAACATGGCAATAAACGACCAAGTCATAATACGCTGCGACTTATTGATGTTTTCAACTTGTCGGTTAACCGCAAGCTTTTCTTCATCTAAATTAACCAAATCAATCTGGCAATGTGAACACGCTTTTGCTTTATCGGATATTTTTTTACGACAACTCGGGCAATTAATAACAGCCATAACATTCTCTCAATTTTTAGATGGCAATATTCTACCTAATTAAAATAAAAAAAACGCCCTATTGGGCGTTTTTTATTAAATAATTAAAAATTATTTAATATTACTCTTTACCAGCCTTTTCGAGTCTTTCTTCCCAAAAATCAGCATTTTTAATACCTAATGCTTTAGGATCGAAAGTAAATTCAGTCACACCTTCTTTTTGCTGGCGCTCATAATCTTTCAAAGCTTTTATCGCTGGTTTTGACATAAAGAATATAATGATAATACCGATAATGTTTAACCATGCCATTATACCAACACCGACATCACCCATTCCCCAAGCTGAACTTGGCTCTGCAACGGTTCCATAAAAAACAGCACACATAATAAGTAATTTTAATAAAAACCTTAAGGCAGGGATTTTAATGGTACGGTTAATATATGAAACATTATTCTCAGCAATAAAGTAATAAGCTAACACGGTAGTAAAGGCGAAGAAGAATAACGCTAATGCGATAAACGGCTTACCTACTCCCGTTAAAACACTATCGACCGCGATTTGTGTGAATGCAGGTCCGTTCATCACGACATCATCTGCTAAGTTTTGAACAACAAAAGCACTCGCACCTTCAGGCATAACGTTATATGACTGAGTAATCAAAATCATCAATGCAGTTGCTGTACATACAAATAAAGTATCAATATAGACAGAGAATGCTTGAACTAAACCTTGTTGCGCTGGGTGGTCTACTTCTGCCGCAGACGCTGCATGAGGTCCTGTACCTTGACCCGCCTCATTTGAATATATTCCGCGTTTTACACCCCAGCCAATTGCAGCTCCAAATCCGGCTTTTTCAGTG
>JAQWHO010000101.1 GCA_029249355.1 Thalassotalea sp. | reverse complement strand
TCCTAACTCAAAGTGATAACCGCGAGGAAAATCAAGTTCTCCCTTTTCCTGAGCTTTATGACCCCACCATGGAATAAATAAATGATTAGCGGTATGACCATCTTCGTTATAAATAGGTCTATTCTCTAAAGCCGGTATATGCGCGCCAATTCCCGTACCTGTTGAGTCCATAATATTTCGACCCACTTGCTTGCTGGAATTTGCTAAACCTTGGGGGTGATGTTCACTTTTCGAATTGAGCAACAACCGTGCTGATTCACAGGCACTTGCCGCTAAAATAATGACTTTAGCCGATAACTTTATATCTTTTTCTGATTTCTTATCCACGTAAGTTAACGCATTCACCTTACCTGTTTCATCAACATTCACTTCACGCACCATAGCATCAGTGATCACTTTTAAATTACCTGTTTTTAATGCCATAGGAATGAGTGAGGTCGTAGTTTGAAAAGCCGCACCAATAGAACAGCCATGACCACAAGGCGTTGCATAAAAGCACGCTTGGCGATCATCTTTTGGCCTTGTTAATACTGCTCGGTGCATTGGCGCCGTTGGAATGCCTAATTTTTTTGCGGCTGCCGAAATAAGCAATTCAGGCACTCTTGCTTTGGGTGGTGGTTGTAAAATACCTTCAGAAGAATCGGGCATATCATCTAAGCCTGTATTCGTACCGCAAACCCCCACTAATGCTTCAGTTTTATCGTACCACGGGGCTAATTCGTGGTATTCAAAGGGCCAATCAGCACCTAGACCATCTCGAGTTTTCCCTTTAAAATCATGCTCACTAAATCGTAGTGAATAACGTCCCCAATGATTGGTACGTCCTCCTAACATTCGAGAACGCCACCATAGAAACTCAGAACCTTCACCGGTTGTATAAGGTTCATCTGGCACCGTCCATCCGCCATCAACAGTCGCATCATAAAAACCAAAATCTTTATCAACATTACCCGCTCCCATCAGCGGAGCTTGCCCTTTAGTTTTAAACATTGGCGTTTCAGTTTTCGGGTCATAATCACGACCCGCTTCGAGCATTAATACTTTATGGCCAGCTTTTGTTAATGTATATGCCGCCATTGCACCACCGGCCCCTGAGCCGACGACGATAACCTCATAATTAAAATCTTTCATTTTTTATCCCTAACTTAAAGTCTGCTTTATTAGATCTTCTGTCTAATTTAGCTATTCGTTATAACGCTTTAATTTTAATATTTTTAAATGACACATTATCGCCATGATCTTGCAAACCAATATGTCCGACATTTGACAACGCAAACCCTTCCCAGTCTTTAAACTTACTTTTAGCTACTAAGGCTTGCCATTGCTCGCCACCAATGTTGATATCAGCCGTTTGAATATTGTTTTGCCACACAGTTAACTGTTTTTGATTTAAGAGAATGCGTACTTGATTCCAAAGCCCTGCAGGTCTTCGTGATTCAACCGGGGAGGCAATCATATCGTAAATTGAACCTGAAAGATGTGAATCGATTTTATTATCAGCGTGACGTTTATTATCTAGAATTTGTATTTCAACAGCATGTGAATATATTTTTTTTCCTGTTTCATCAGCCAGAATAAATATACCGCTATTACCCGCATTAGATATTTTCCACTCTAAACGTAAATCAAAATCCTGATAAATGTCATTAGTAAGAATATCACCGCCACCGACACCTGTTAATTGCATAGTGCCGTTGTTTACTTGCCATTTATCATTGATGTCGTGCTTTTTGAAGTTACGCCACTGAGACATATCTTTACCATTAAATAACAACTTCCACCCTTGCGACTTTTCATCATCTGTTAAGGTATTATCTTGTGCAAAAGAAGAAAACGGGTTGGTTAAAATTAATAGCAACAATGTTAAGTTTAATAACTTATTATTGGTTTTTGTAATTTTCATAAGCTCACTCACAGTTGATTACTTAAATTTTTTATAAGCTTTTTAATATCTTATCTAAACCTTGCTTTGATTCTGCAACAGCTTGCAACGGCGTTAAACCATTTGGGTATTCTTCTTGCTCAACCACCAACCATAACGTGCCACCAACAGCCATATTTGCTTTGGTTAAATTCAACCAATCAATCGTATCTTGGCCAATGATTGGCAGTTTTCCATGCGTACCTTTAGGCAATTTCACTTTATAATGAGTGGTTAAAGTTCTTCCCGGATATTTCTCGACATAGGCAATAGGGTCTTTTCCTGCATAGGTTGTCCAACCCACATCTTGCTGAAGTACAACATTATTCGATGTGTTTTGAGCAAGATAATCCCAATAAGTTGTACCTTCGAAAGCATTGAATTCATGGTCATGATTGTGAAAACCTGTTTTCATGCCAAAAGGCGCTAGTTTTACTGATAATTTATTGAGTAAAGCGACCACTTCTTTGATCCCTTCGGGGTGCCAAGCTCGCTCATCCCAACCAACAATTAACATATCCACAGCCAACGTTTGATAAAACTTAACGGTATCAGCAAAGTTTTTATCATTAAGTTGTTCAAAAGAAACATGCGCACCACTACCTTTTAAAGACAATGAATCCATCACTTTTTTAATAGCGATGGCATCCCCTGAAAATTCGCCAAACTCATTGGCAAATTCAACACCTGCAAACCCCATATCAGCTAACGTTTTTAATGTTCCTTTAAAGTCAGCTTTAACATCATCTTTTACCGACCAAAGCTGAACGCTTATTTGTGGTGATGTTTTTGACATAGTTTTGCCCTGATGATCATGCGCAAAGCTAGTGATTGATAATACAAACACACTGGTTGCCGTAATCATATTTAGTAATTGTTTGAATAGTGTCATTATTTTTCTCTTTTTTTTTATATATTTTTATTAGAATCTAAATTCGTTTTGCCTTCATCTCTTTCACTGCGTAATCAACAGCTCTAACAGTAAGTGCCATAAATGTAAGTGATGGATTGACTACGGCACTCGAGCAAAAGCTTGAACCGTCGGTAACAAATAAATTAGGAATATCATGCGTTTGGTTATAAGCATTTAATACTGAGTCAGCAGGATCTCGCCCCATTCGCGCCGTACCCACTTCGTGAATAGCTAAACCAGGGGCATTTTTATCAATGGACGTATAACTGCTGACATCTTTCACGCCTGCTTTTATCAGCATATCTTTTGCCGTTGAGGCTGCATCTTCCATCATCAACACTTCATTCTCTGACCACTGACAATTTATATGTAACTGCGGAATTCCCCACTTATCTTTTTTACTGGCATGCAATGAGACCTGATTTTCATATCTTGGGAGCATTTCACCTTGCGCGTGCAAACCAAAATACCAGTTACCCGCTTGCGTTAGTTGCTGTTTAAAATCAGCGCCAATACCATCTTGAAAACGAGCGCCTTGCCAGTTACCACGACCAGCACCGCCTGCTAACGCATAACCGCGTTTATAATTTTTCTTATATTTTGACGGTTCAAATTGAAAGTTTGGAATAT
>JAQWHO010000100.1 GCA_029249355.1 Thalassotalea sp. | reverse complement strand
AAATACAGCTATAAAAATAACAAAAGCAGTGAGTAAATACTTAAACATAATGTTCCTTTCGAATGTTAAATGTTAGCTGTTTCATATTAAATGGCTACACCAGTGAGTTTGAGCTTTTGATCATTAGACTTTATTTTCAATAGGTTAACAAACTTACTAAGGCGATTTATTTGAAATTTTTATTCTCTTAATCATAATAGTACTCTTTAGCAGATGCTATAAAATAACACGACTGTAACGTCTTCGCTTTTTACCATTCTTTTTACTTTCGTTCTTAAACCTATAAAACATAAATTAACGATATCAATTAACGCTACACTTGTCATATCAAAGTATAAAATCAACATGTTATGATAATGTATTAATTTTATTTTAAATCAGCCAAAGTAACTTTTTATGATCATCAACTTTTCAGATCACAGCCCAACTCTGCGTTATCACTTAATGACACAGACTATTATTCCTAGACCAATTGCTTGGGCGCTCACTAGCTCAGAAAGTGAAAACATTACTCAAGAAAGTTTAAATCTCGCACCATTTTCTTACTTTACGGCGATTTCAAGTGAGCCTGCATTGTTAATGATATCGGTAGGTAAGAAACCAAATGGAGAGATTAAAGACACATTAGCGAATGTTCTTAACAATAAAAAAATGGTCATTCACATTGCCAATGAAAACCAAGCAGATGTGGTAACGCAAACCGCAGCGTCATTAGCCCATGGTGAATCAGAATTAGCGTTAATCGATAATAAAACTCTCAACACTGTGCCATTTGAAGGCTTTGAACTGCCACGCTTAGCGCAATGCGATATTGCATACGGCTGTGAGTTATTTGACATAAAAGAAATAGGCGAGATCCCACAAACGCTAATTTTTGTTGAAGTGAAACAACTTTACGTTAGCTCAACAGTAACTACAGTGAATGATGGCCGAGTAAAAATACATGCAGATGCGTTAAACCCATTAGCTCGTTTAGGTGCTAATGAATATTCAGGCATTACACAACCGTTTAAAAAAGTAAGGCCTGTGTAACTTTTGAAATTATTTAGTATAAAGCACTGAACTTATTAAAATTTCAGTGCTTTATACTTATCAAACTAGCTAAAAAAACTTAGAAAAGTACTAAACTGACATTTATGCTTTTATATTAAAAACGATAAGTCACGTAAATACCCGCGGTACGATCAAGGCTATGATCCAGTGAATAACCGTTTTCTAGTGCATCAAAGTCTGAATATCCTGTAAATAGTCCTACATCAATGTCTTTGCTATATGCATAATTTAAACCTATGCTGGCACTATGTGCATCGTCTTGCGTAAAGTCTTTTAAATCACGATAAGTATAATTAGCAAACGCTGTCCAATCTGTTGCAATATTGGTTTGTACGCCAATTGAATATCGGTATTCACCCTTGTTTTCTAGCTTTTCCTCATCCCAATTTACATAGCCAACCGAAAATGTCATCGCTATATTTTTATCAAATACATATTTTCCGTTTATGTCTGCTCCGTAACCAATACTATCACCTTGACCATATGATTCATGATAACCTCTAATACCTAAGCCTACAGCTAACTCTAAGCCCGTTTGATTATTATCACGTGCTAGAATTCGATAGTTAAGGCCGCCTAAACCAATAGTTAAATTATCAGTTAAACCGTAAGCGGCATTCAAATTAAGCTCGCCTCTGCTTTTATCGTTTTCTTCTCCCCATGCCAACGCCCCACTCAATTCCACAGTCCCGTCAGTTAATGTGAGAGGTCTAAGAATTGGGTTTTCTGGGTATTTAGTGGCTGATGTTTCATTACCTGCAAAAACTGACGAAGAGGCTAAAAGTAACGCAACGCTAATAAGTGATTTTTTCATAAGTGTAATTCCCTGTGTTTATTGTGTTAATGATTTATGCAGGAATGATAAAGCGTTGTAGTGTTTGATTCTTGAAGGACTTTGTTAGGGAAATGTACGACTAATGTGAGATTTTGTAAGTAGCCACTTTAGATTAAAAAACAGTAACCTGAGGATAGGTAATCGAACAGTTAACTTGAGCTGCACTTTCAACAACAAAAATACTAAATCTACAAAAACCTTAAATTTATGAGTTTTGCTCAAAAATGCTCTACATCAGAATAGTTAGCTATTAATTTTTTTTAATGACAAAAGGATGAAGTTGTTGTTTAAGCATTCCTGTGGGGATTTTTTCTCCTACAACACCGTAGTTTTCCGGCCATTCGTTTTCATTCACTACTGCGGTGCCTAAAATATAATCAATAAAAGAAAAGTGCGCCGCATAATTCCGATCTATCGCTGAACGATCAGAAGCATGATGCCAGTGGTGAAATTGTGGCGTAACAATAAGGTACTTTAACCAGCCAAAATTTATGCTGACATTAGCATGGTTAAACACAGCCTGAAAACCAACAACAATCACATAAATATCGATAACGCTTTTAGAAAAACCCAGCGCGAAAATTGGAAGCAGTACCAATGATCTGGTCAGAATAATATCAAGAAGATGAAGTCTTGACCCTGCCAACCAATCCATCGTTTTTACGCTATGATGAATAGCATGAAACCGCCATAAAAAAGGAATTTCATGATAACAACGATGACAAATATATTGAATTAAATCGGCAATAAATATAATTAAAAACACTTGAATAAATAGTGGTAATGAAGCGATTAATTGGCCTATATTCTCTGATTGTGTCCAACCAAACAAACCATGAACAAAGTGGTTAGTCGCCAACAATACAAAGCCAATTAAAAGGTGATTGACAAAAAAGTGATGTAAATCTGTTTTCCATTCTGCCCGAAGAATAGCTTGATCTTTTTTGTAAGGGACAAGCTTTTCAATGAAAACAAAAATGAGGGTTGTGCCAAGTAAATCTAAAATAAACCAATCTAAGCCTAAATACGGTGTATTTTCAGGAAAATCGCCAACTTCTACCTGATGTCCGCCAAGTAAAAGTGAAGCAATAACAAAGCACCAAGCGACAATACCTAAGCGTTTATTTTTATTAAAAACTAAATTTAACAGCCCTAAACTTCCCGAAATGACCAATGAGAAAAACATTAATATTCGCAAAAACTCAACATCATAATTTTGACGAAGCTCGGGCGTTGTTAAATATTCTGGAAAATGAAAAGCGATCGTTCCCAAAAAAGATAAAATAGCCAACAGGCAAGCAATGTATCCACTTATTGTTCCTTCGCCTAAACGAAACTCTTGCGTCTTAAATATTTGATTCAACAGAGCTTTCATTATAATCCTTGTGAGTAAAAGCTTCATTCATAGTAAAAGCTAATAAGCGATTATTCATAGTAAAAGCTAATAAGCGATTATTCAATATTGATGTGTTTTCAATTAGCATTACCTCTAACGAAAGCACATAACCCAACCTGTATAGGTTTAATATCCTAAATAATTGAAAAAATTAATGCTTGGGCCATTTTCCAATAACCACCATCCTCTAAAAAAATAACCTATTGAATAATATGATTTTTAATTTGGTAAACATCCTGCTCTTCTTTAAGCCAAATAACGAATTTACATAATAACAATGCGTGAAAGAAGAAGAACATGATTGAATCGACTTTAGCTACCCACCCACCACATCATTTAATGCCAATAAATTATTAACGACTAGCGTAAAAACCTGAATTATTACGGCTGTTTTAGGTCAATGGATTTTTGCCACATATGTCTCTTTATTTTATGGTGGTTCAACGTTATAAGGTGATATTTCCCAATGGAATGAGGTAATGCCTCATGGCTATTTAAAAGGAGATTTTATTGGTAACTTAGCTGTTGGTATTCACTTATTATTAGCTTTCGTCGTGCTCGTTGACGGACCATAGCAATTTATTCCTCAAATAAGAAATAAAGCACCTTTAGTTCACCGTATAACGGGTCGTGTATATATTATTACGGCCTTTTTTCTAATCATAGGTGGTTTATTTATGGTATGGACAAGAAGTACTGTCGGCGCTGAAATAGGAAAATACAGCATTAGTTTAAACGCGATACTTATTATGATTTTCGCAGGTTTAGCCGTTTATCACGCAATAAAAAGAAACATTACCGTACATAGACTTTGTGCCATTAGCTTTTGCACAGCTTTACTTTTATGCACCAGACAGTAAAAGTAAGACTATCAAAACAATAACAGCCATGATTATTATGATGGTGACTTTAGCCACATTAGCTGGCATTTTATCAGCCTCAATGGGGATGTAGTTATCTAGGATATAATTTTTAAAACAGATGTAATCACTCAAGAATTAAGCCCGTAATATCGATTAGTTAACACGGGGTTAGTTTTTCACTCTTCTAAAAGTTTTAAAAGGCTAAGAACATCGGTCAAATAACAACCATAATGTGAGAATAAAATTTTGGATTAGATTTGCTTAAAGTCGAGCACCTAATTCAAGTAACAAAAACAACCTAAGCTGCTATATATACTTTACCATGCTACTACTTAATGTCGTAATGAGACTAAAACTGATATAATAAAATCATAACATTGTTAATTTTTATGATTATTGTGAAGTTTATTTTTATTATTTACTTGTTATTTTCTTTTACTTCTTATGCTCAAACAGCATGTGAGAAAGTTAAAGGCGCAAATAAGCCTCCTCTCCTGCTTTATACAGAACACTGGCCTCCCTATCAAAGTGCAGGTAAAAACAAAATACTAACGGGCATTACTGTAAAAAAAATAAAAGATACTTTAGACAATGCAGTTTGGCCATACGAAATAAAGGTTTACCCTTGGGCTCGTGCAATTTATCAAAGCAAAAATGTAGAAAATAGTTTTATATTTTCAGTTGCTCGTTTCCCAGAAAGAGAAAAAGAATTTCAATGGGTTGCCCCTTTAGCTACAGTAACGTCAAAGCTAATACGTTTTAACAATAATAAGTTAATAAAAATAAATACTTTAGAAGACATAAAGAATCACGTTCTCATATTAAAAAGAGGCGAAGCTTCTAGCATTTACTTTAAACAGAATAACTTAATAGATTCTGCCAAAACCATATGGGTAAATGACTCTAGTCAAGCATTAAAGTTACTTGAAGTAGGCCGAGGAGATATTTACCCTGTTACAGTAAATGGCTTCAACGAAGCGATAAAGTCAGGTCGTCATAAATCAGAAGCATTTAGTTTTATATATGATTTCAAGGAATTAGACGTTGACTTATATCTTGCCACATCACCAAAAACTTCAAAATCAATTATCAATCAAGTAAAAACATTATTTTCTTGTGATAACAATTCATAGATAAATAACGATAACTCTTTAAATTTTCTATGTTGTACTAATAACGGATTTAAACATTTATTAATGAGTATTAAATTGCATATATTCGTTTCTTTATATTTTGATATAAAGGGGCTCTATTTTCTGATAAAAATAACATCTCATTTAGTATATAATGAATGTTTAGTCATTGTGAATTTTCGATTAATTTATGAATATTAAAAATTTATTTCTTTTGTTCTCTCTAATTTGCCTCCCCAATGCGCAAAGTGAAGAAATAGTAGCGTGCATTGACGATCATCCGCCATACCAAGTTATTACAGAAAAACCTTACGGTATACATATCTCTGCATTAGAAGTGCTCGCTGACATACTAAAAAAGCAGCTTACATTTATAAAGTCGCCAAACTTTGCTCGATGTTTAGCGTTATTAAAACAAGGTCAAGTTGATGTAGTGGCAGGGGTTACCCCGTCAACAGAAAGGGATCAGTTTGCATTTTACAGCCCTTTTAAAGCCGCTGATGATCTTCGTGTTATTTCAAAAGATGGTATTAACATCAAAAACTATGATGATTTAAATAACAAAATCATTGGTATTTCTAGGGGAACCTCTTATTTTCCAAGGTTCGACAAAGACAAAAATTTAAAGAAAATAGCAATTCAAAATGTGCGTATTGGATTTTCACTGTTGTTGAAAAACCGTATCGATTTAATTATGGTTAGTCCTGCGACTTTAGATACATTATCAAAAGAATTGAATGACGCTAATTTGAAAGCTTCTCCTATCGAACTAGAGGAACTAAGAAATAAAGAAACCGCCTTTGGATTTAGTAAAAAGCACAATTTAGGCTTAAGTAATCAAGAAATAATTGATAAAGTTAATATAGCTTACAAGCAAGGACGTTTTAATTAACTTAGAATAGAAAGGTATTTACTCAATAGCTAGTGTAATTCTAATTTAAGTTCAAACGATCTTGTGCCAGTTCAAAACGTTTTGAGATCACATCATACTCACCACTTTCGTGTAACGCTTTTAATGCAATATCAAACACTTCAACTTGTTCTGGAGTTACTGTTTCTTTACTGAACATAAGCTTACTACCTGCTTGTTCATCAGTAGTAATACGAAAAAGTGGAACAATATTTTTACTATATTCAGGCTGAGATAATAAATAATGTTTGCCTTCAATTTCAGACTCAATATAGCCATCAACTCTTCCTTTAAGCACGAAATCAGGCATACCTTGATCATCACTTACATAAGCAATTCTTCTGGAAAATTTCTTATTTTTTAGCAAGGTAGGATACGACTCATAAAAAATAGCGCCACGCAAAGCCCCAATAACCACATCAACGTCTATTAAATCGGATAATGTTTTTACTGAGTTAAATAAATCTAATTTATCTTTATGGACAAAAAGCATGTGATGGCTGTAACGAAAATTATTTTGGCTAAAAAGTGCATACTCTTTTCTTTCAGGTAAAACCGTTGCTGCTGCACTCATGTCAATAGCCCCTGTTTCAAGCTCTTTTAGCACTCTTGCCCACGGCATAGAAACTATTTTATAAGTAAACGGAGTACGACGAAATACAGCCTGAAGTAGCTCTATATCTTTTCCAGCCCATTCACCTTTTTCATTCTTGTAACGATAAATATCACGCTCATTAAGCCCAATGATAAATTCCTGACTAAAAAGCTGAAAAGGTGCCAACAGCAAACTAATCAATACAACAATTTTTATCATCTAAAAACCTTTTATCAAATTGAATAATAGTTTTCCATTGAAAAATAAAACTCTCCCTGTGATTATTTACTTTAATACCCTACCAGAACTCAAAGTAAAGCAGTACTTACCTTAAAACTAGTCAAATTTAGCATCGATGTCCATATTAAATGTCTTCTTAGTTATAACATTCTACTCGCTTATGTTAGTTGAACTAATATCTTTCGATTATATAGTTAATCAATCATTAGCAATGAGTCAGTAACGGCGAAAAACTATTTATAAATACAAATATAAAACAAAGAACAAGGTCTAATTGAATAAACATTGAGAATATAAGCCATCGTCAACCTCAATAAAGATCCGTTAGCACCGTAACAATAATAAAATTGAAGTAAACCAAACTAGAAAATAATAGTGTATATCTGACAGCATTTATTTTAACTAAAAAAGAGGTTCATTAACAAGAGCTGTCTTGGACATCGACGCACATGGATTTAGTGCGAATTGTTTTTCTTAAATTGAATATAAAATAAAAGGACCACGTAGATCTCTAATTACCTATGACTCACTTATTATAGCCAATTTAATTTTATTCGGCTGATACACGATTTAACAATCAATGTCCTAAAACAAATCTGTTATGTAGTCATTTATTGACCGCTCAATCTTTTACCAAAAGAGATAGCATAAGTAGCCGATCGCATTCTTAATACAGGATCCGCACTTGGCGTGAAGCCTGATGACAAAATATTAGGATCAAAGTTGGTATTTTTGCATTCATCGCCACCACTCGATTTAACCGTCACGGTTCCAAGTGATACTTGGGGGCGTTCACTAGGCCACTGCTGTGATGGGTTAATATCGCTATCTTCAGGTTCACCCAAGCTTGCCATAATTTTAAAGCTAACAGTGTTATCGTTAAGCTGTTGAGCAAGAGTATCAGCTAAAAAACGAGTCGGCATTTTAGCTGCTTCTGATTTTTCTAGTGTTTTCACCCCCAAACTTGGTTCTATATGCCATCTAAATTTAGTTTTATTGCCATTGGGTTGTTCAAAATAAAATGTGTGAATGCCAAAGAATTCAGTATTAGCATATGACAAAGCTGTTTTAGCGGTTTTATTCCACATTGCATTAGCTTGCACGCTTGGATTATTCTGAATATATGCCATTGTTCGTGCAGGGTCACGTTTTCCGTTTTCATCTGGTACTAGCGTAGATAAAAAGCCATAAAACGTTTGTGGATCTTTACCAGCAAATACCGGGAAGTTGTTGCCAGTAAAAGTATGTAAAGCGCCATTAGGTAGTTTAATTTGCATGCCAATGCCACGAGCACCAGGAGTTTTTTCATCACTATTTGGGTTAGCACCTCCTAATGAAAATCGGATAGATACTGGCAGAACACCGTTTGATAACAATGCTGCTTTATTGAAATACTCATTAGAGGTTGGCACAAAAGTGCCGGACGCACATAAACCTCTCGCATGTGCTTTTCTAAATCCCGGATGTTTACCTCCGAGCTTTTCAAATAATTCAACGAAATCGTTTGCTTTAACAACGTTATCATTAGCTACTGCATTAGGAAATCCATTGGTGCCAGCAATGACAAGCAAAGCTGTGATGCTTGAGGTGATGAGGTTACGCTTCATATGTGTTCTAGACCTTATTAATGTTAAATAAATTTACGAAAACCATTACATCTAAGATCATAATTCCATAAAAAATAAATTAGATAATTAGAGGCTGTTGATCTGTTCTGTGTGCTTCTTGCTAAAGGCTAATAACTATTTAATCAAGACAAAACATATGCCTTGTCATTAATCTACTTAAATTTTCAATAACGCAGTAAAAATATTAATTTAATGCTGCCCTTTATATGCTCTAGACACTGCGACAATAAAACCATGATATTAGAAGCTAGGCGAGAAAGTATTTAATGTGAATCTGCCCTATTTATTAAAATGAAATTTAAATTTGGTCTGCTCTGTAATGGTCAACTAAATCTGCTTATA
>JAQWHO010000099.1 GCA_029249355.1 Thalassotalea sp. | reverse complement strand
CATGCTATTCCCTGTTTTATTGTATTTTCAATTGGCATATTGTTTGTTAAATTTAATTCGGTATCGGCGTAGTGTACAGCTAATAAGGCAATTAAACGTAAGATTTACAGTTGACTGTTTTACGTGCCTAAGACATTGTAGCCAACTATAATTAAAGCGTTACTGAACGGCCGGGTATGGCAAACAAGCGACTGTCAGACTTGATTGAGTCCTATTATTCAAGTCTGTTAGTTCAAATTACGACTTATACACATTATTTTAGTTTAAAGTTACCGGAGATTAATTTGAAATTATTTCAGATTGCCTTGTTATTATTTATTAACTTCCCCCTTTATGCAGAGACAACCTCTGAAGTGGATATATCAATTACAAAGTCTATAGAAAACACTTGGACGCTCATATATCAAATGAGTAGACCTGCAAATCGACTTAGTTTTGTCCGTAACCCAGACAATTCTCGAGTTGAGCGTTGGAAGCCTATTTCTCCTGATTTTGAAATTGTTTTTGAAGAAGGCAAAGAATATTTAAATAAAAAAGACGGTAGCTCCTTTGAGCATGCTGAGCTTATGTTAACACCTACTTATAAACACCTATCCAAAGATTACGCACCTTTCTCCCCTTATTCAGATAGCGGGGTTTTGATCTATACAGGTCGTTTATTTGCTTGCATTGATATGTGTACAGAGGATGTTAATGACTGGAGGGTATCAATGAATATTCCTCTAGGCGAACACTTGATAGTAAATGGTAAAGTTTATACTAATTCAACCAACTGGGTTGATAGAGACGATGGAATGAATATATATGTCGGTCGCCAAAAGCCGATAGAAACTGATAGTGTTATTGCTGTGATCGATAGTGGTTTGCCAGAAGAAATTAAATTATCGTTAAGTGCTGATATACCAAAGTTGATGGTTTATTTTCAAGAGAGGTTAGGCAAGCTTAACGGGGTTAAACCAACATTATTCGCGTCATATGCAAAAGTTGATGATCGCTCGTCACAAGGTGGTACGTTGCCTAATCAAATCTTTATGCATTGGAATTTAAACGACCTTGATGCAAAAGTTAAAGACACGAAGTTCATTAACCAGACCACTTGGTTCTTTGCACATGAAGTTGCGCACCTATATCAAAGAAGTAAATTTGGGGTACTATATGGAGAGCCTAATCAGTCTTGGTTGCACGAGGGTAACGCTGACTGGCTGGCGGCACTTGCTTTATTAGACTTGTATCCTAAAACAGAAGAATACATTACTGAAAAAGTGGGTAGATTTAAAAAGCATTGTGTTGATGGTTTAAAGGAGCTTTCATTAATTGAGGCAACAAATGAAGGTCAGTTCGGTTTGTATTACACCTGTGGTTTATTGATCCACAGGGCAATTGATCATGCAGTACAAAAGAAAAGCAATGGTTTAAAGAATATTTACTCGCTTTGGAATGAATTTCGTCAAAAGGTCGAACATGGTGATGAAAAGGGTCCAGAGACATTCTTAACTTTGGTTGAACAATATACTTCTAAGGAATTAGTTATTCGGATTAAAAAACTGGTTGAAACTAAGTTAAGTAGTCCTGAAGATATTTTAAATCGGCTCAGTATCGATCAGTGAGTTTAGAGTAAACCCGCAAATTATTTATGAGATGATCCATACAAAAAACTAATTTGAATTTGTTTTACTCTGTTACAGCTAATGGGCGCAATGTGGTATTTAGCGACATTTTGGTATTATTTAAGCAATAAATTTACAAATCAGATCGCTACACATGTGCTACAAATAAAATAGCTTTTCTTTGTGTTTTTTTAAGTGACTGTATTTTAATGGGGTTTTGAAGATTTTTTATTGGAGTGTTATGCGTCATCGAGGTGTTGTGAAAATGTCAAATTTAATAGATTGTCCGAGTAAAATCGAGACTGTTGCCAATTGGTATTTTAATGAATGGGATCATAAGGATTCGAAAGCGACGCTAGAAAGTGTTATTAAAAAGGTATCTTCAATTTCTAACAGAACCGCGTTTGTTGCTCATCTTGATGATGAATTAGCAGGAGCTGGTGAACTAAAGCATAGAAAATACTCAGACTATCCTAGTTATAACTATTGGCTAGATGGGATCTATGTACCTATAGAACATAGAGGGAAAGGTATATCAACAGCACTTATAGAGTTTGCTAAATCAAAGTCGTTTGAGTTACAAATACCAGCTATATATCTTCGTTGTGAAGGTCACCTCGTGAAACTTTATGAATCTCATGGTTTTCATGTTGTTTGTGTTGAAGAAACTAAGTTCATAATGGAGTTTAAAGTGAACACATAACAAGTGTTTTCACGTCGGTTAAGTTACAGTTGGCTTTTTGTTCGTGTCTCACTTATTTGAGCCAACAGCAATTTTCAGATTAAAACGTCTACATGGACTCCCATTTGTCAAGCAATAGTAACCTCTAATAACAAGTGTTGTGATTTATTGATTTTGGTCACCTTCTTTGAGGCGTTATTAAAAAGCTGATAGGGATTAAAAATATTCAAATGAAATTTTATCTTAATTTTTTGTGACTATTTTGCTGAAGCTGCGAATTATTAGGTAATCAAGTAAATTATTCCTAATCTCGGAGTTCAGATGTTTAATAACAAAAAAACATTTAAAAAAATTCTTACTGTATTTATTACCTTAACGGTTACGTATTTTGCAATTATTGCTTATATGATTTTTTCAAATGAACCAAGTTTTGATAGCCAGTCAACTCATGAGATGACGGCTAAAGAAATTGAAGATCTAGGCTTTGAACAACATTATCAAAGTGAGTCAACCCAGTTTACAGTGCGAGACAAAGCTATATTAACCGCCCAGCATTTTATGAACAATTCAGATTTATCAGTGGTGGTTTTACATGGGATCCTTTCAAGTAGTTATACCAAT
>JAQWHO010000098.1 GCA_029249355.1 Thalassotalea sp. | reverse complement strand
AGTTTTGAAAGGACGAGCTAATAAAGATCGTAAAGTTGGAGATATCATTGAAAGCGAAAATAGTTTCAGAGACGTTGATAACAGCGTTGAAAAATTTACAGGTGACGTATCAGTTTTAATTAGCGCTTTTACTTATTCATCATCAATACTGTTTGCCAATGTGGTTCAAGATCATCAATTTGGTCAGATTGTTGGTGAAGCTACCGGCGGAAAGAGTGGTCAAACGGGCGGAACTCAAGCTATTATGTTAACTCACTCAAAACTAAAAGTAGTTAGTCCATTCTTTTATCTTGAACGACCAAAAGGTGGAGGCAATCATAATCCAGTAGAACCTGATGTTGTGATCAACTACGACAAAACAATCCCCGAGCAATTAGTGAATAAGTTAATTACTAAACGCAGTTTAAAGGATTAATAGTGTTTTGATTTTGACACCAGTCTGCTGAATGTTAAAAACAGATCCTAGTTGGCTGGTGTGTAGAAGTATTTAGCATTTATTCATTGTGTTTAGTTGAAGCAAGCCCTCTATTATGAACAAGGTAGAGTTTCTATCTTGTTTTTAAAATGAATAACTTTGGTGTCAATGGCTATTGCCGTGCAGTTCTATTTTAAGGAAGGCATATTTTAATTTTACAACAATAGCTGTCGTTAGTTCAGTGGAGAACAAAGATAATTTTATGCCACGTTGCCGGCGTAACTTAATAGAAGTACAAGCTACTGATTCAAAGGTAAAACCTGACTTTTGGGCGACTAATTGCTAGACTACTTCACACGTGAGAAGCGACTATGGTGCCTCCCTTTTGCCAAAATACAATCAATGCTTAAATTGTAACGCCACATTTGCACAGGATGCTAAGTTCTGTTCTGAATGCGGACAAAGCACGGCGCCAGTTGGAAAGCCATTTTTAAGCTTTATCGGCCAATCCCTTCATGAATTACTCGATATAGATGGGCGGCTGGCTCTGACTTTAAAGACTCTGTTGTTTAAGCCCGGTTTAGCTTCTTTTGAAATTAGCCAAGGTAAACAGGTCAAATACACACCATCATTACGGCTCTACATAGTTACTAGTCTGTTGTTTTTTTTGATTTTTGCTAGCTTCCAAAATATTTACGCAGGTGACTCAGTAAGACAAAGCTCGCCAGTCGAAGTGTATTCTCGTACCATGTTCGTTCTGTTCCCTTTGTATGCTCTGTTTATAAGTTGCTTCTATAGGAACAGTTACTACTTATCGAATTTAGTATTTTCGATGCATATACACAGCATCGTTTATTTGGTTTTGATGATCATTGGCCCACTAGAATCATTAGAATCGGAAAGTGAATTCTTAATTATACTTCAATTGATTCCTGGCACTTATGCTGTCTGGTATTTACTGACAGCGTTTAAGGTCATGTATCGAGAGCCGTGGTGGAAAACCATATTAAAAGCGATGGGGAGTTATTTTACTTATATGGCGACGCTAGGTGTCGTGTTTGACTACATCCTAAACTAACCGAATGTCACAACGGTAGTGATCAGTTAGTAGCCTAGGGTATTACTTCTAACTTAGATTAACGGATGCTCCTTGCACTGTTCGGCTGAGATATTGATGTCTAAGTTTTTATGGCTAATATGAACAAACACGTTGCTCAGGCAACAGAGCAAGGATTAGTGTCAATTGTTGCTCTGACTATCGCTGTGTGCAGGCTTTACTCATACTCTGTTTTATTTTTTAAATTCACACAAGTTTTCAACTATACAAGCGCCACATTTGCGCTTCCTGCTAACACAAGTATAACGGCCGTGAAGTATTAGCCAGTGGTGAACGTCGACTTTAAATTCTTTAGGAACAACCTTAAGTAACTTTTGTTCTACTTCTAAAACATTTTTACCCATGGCGAGTTTAGTGCGATTTGATAGGCGGTCGATGGGGTGTGCATCGCTATTGTCGGGCAGTCAAATATAGCGAAAGTAGATAGCAAAAAGTAAACTTATAGGCTATTTTCAGCCAAAAGCTGACATTGCCCTTTTGAAATCATAAACATATTAGTGAAAATTTTCACCAGAATTCATTATATATTTGAGGGCGGGTGAAAATCCTTTGCGGGCAGTCGTATTTGGGTAATGTAGTATATTACTCAATAAAACAAGATTTTGGTCTATCTCGCTTTGGGGTACATAGTGAAAAATAACGAAAAAGGCATTATTTCCAAAGGAGTGCGTTGTATATCCTGCCTTCTCTTTGCTGTTTTGTCATTTTCTGAGAGCAACTAATTAGCTGTTTTACCGTCAATACATTAAATTTTCAGTAAGTTAACCATAACGCTTTTATTGCTGGAATGATTGATAAAGTGAGTAGGAACGCCATAAACATATTAATACTTTTAACATAATTACTATTGGTAAGGTGTTGTTTTAAAAAAGCCCCCAAAAATACCCAAATACCAACACATAATGGCCCAACTATTAAAAAAGCACAGGTTAGCAGTAGTAATTTACCTACGTATGAATTACCGGGTGTGGTAAATGTTGTTACGGCGCTCACGCATATAACCCAAGCTTTTGGATTTACCCATTGAAACAATATTCCTTTTACGAAACTCAAAGGTTCATCAAACTTGGCTTCTTTTTTAAGTTCGCCAGTGTTTGCAATTAGGTATGCTAAATAAAGCAGATAAACAATACCAATAACCTTCATGTATATGGTTAGTTGAGGAAACAATACAAAAACTTGCCCAATGCCTATACCTACAAAAAATAGCATTAAAGAGAAACCTAAACATATCCCCCAAAGCAATGGCAAGCTTCTGCGCGCTCCAAAATTCAAACCAGATGACATGGCCATTAATGTGTTTGGCCCTGGTGTTACCGATGCAGAGATTGAAAATATGATTATAGAAAACAAATACTCCACAAAAGCCCCTGTTTGGTAAAATGTTATTTATAGATTTTCGTTAACTTCGCAGTAAATAGATATTAGGTGATTTTGCCATCACTTAAAAAGTAGGCTGTCAAACTTATGGAATTGATGAGTCCATGAGCAATGATCAAAGGAAATAGTTTGCGACTGTTAAGTAGATACATAATTGCGAAGATAATAGCAACTCCGCCTGTGCCAATAATCCCCGGTATGCCTTGCGATATATGAAGCATTCCAAAAATAATTGCGTGAAAAACGACCGCAGCTACTACGCCAATTTTACTTTGACCAAAGAGCGACATTAAGTTGTTTAGTAAAAAGCCTCGCATTAACAACTCTTCACCAACCGCTGCGCCAATCCATATTACAATCAACAAATAGGCAGCAAAGTAAACTGTGTTTCCTAACATGAACTCAAATCTATCTGTTGAACTTTCGGGGATAGAAAAACCAAAAGCACTTGCAACAATAGGAACTATCGCCATAAACGCGATCACCAGAACCACAACCAGTAAAGCAAGGCCTATCGATTTTAACCAGTCTTTGACATTGTTAGGTAACCCGAGTCCTCTATCTTTCCACGAAATACTTTGTTTCTTCATAAAGAAAGTGGCGGCAAATATCCCACTCCACATTGCGATAGAACCCGCACCAATGACGTTAAATCTATCGGCTATATCTTTAACCAATAACATTGTGCTAAGTACAACAATAATCTCGAAGATTGTTCTCTGTTTTGAAGTTAAATTCATCTTTTCCACCATTTTAATTATCTAAGGCTTTTACATTTTTCTTTGTTTTGTTTTCCTCACAAATATAGTGCTTTTACACAAATTATTTAAATGATAATATTTAATCTATTTATTAGTAAATGAGATGAATGGTTTTTCTATGGCATTACACCCTGCAACTTTAACTTGTCTTCAAGTATTTAACGCAATAGTTGAGGAAGGTAGCTTTAGTAAAGCATCTGGGCGACTGAGCTTAACGCAAAGTGCAGTTAGTCATAGATTGAAGCAGTTGGAAGAAATCACAGGTGTAATACTCATTCATAGAACAACGAGATATATAAAGATTACAGATTCTGGCCAACGCTTGTATAATCAGTCACGATTAAACTTAGCTGAACTAGAGCGTACTTTGTCAAGCCTAAGGAGTACTTCTGCTGGTCCACTAAGCTTGACGACTATATCGTCATTGGCGACTAAATGGTTACTCCCTAAACTCAATGAATACAACCAACAACACCCTAATCAGCCCTTATCGGTACTAACTAATGATAATATTATCGATTTGAATTATGAGGGTATTGACGCAGCAATACGCCTTACCGATGTTAACGATCCTTCCTTGCATATGTCTTTTATTAGTGATGAATGGGTTTTCCCAGTTGCAAGTGATGTTATCGCTAAAGGTAAAGCGCTTATTGATTGTCCGAAGAAATTATTCGATTTTCCCCGGCTAGTAGATATCATTGCCGAAAAAGGAACTGACGAAAGCTCTTGGAAAGGTTGGCTACTTAGCCAAGGGGTTAGTTTTCCAGATAGTCAAATGGAGCAAAATTTTAATCGAACCGATATCGCACTTCAGGCTACTGCAGCTGGTCAGGGGGTGGCAATAGCTAGAGCGAGCTTAGTTGAAACTGATATGCTCGAAATGAAGCTATTCAAACAAGTTGGACGTGCAGTGAAAATGAAATACTCATACTACTTTGTATGCCCTCATGAAAAAGCAGAGAACCCTGAAATCATCAACCTTAAAAACTGGATTTCAAAAGAGCTAAAGGAAGCAGTGATTCGAGTTAAAAAGCAGCTTGTTTACTAAATATAATTAACACATGCGTTGGAGTTTGCACCTAGTTAAAAAGAGAGCTTTGTTTGCAAGTTGAACTCACAGCTAAAAAAATGAACTTCATATATGTGCTGTGAGTTCAATTTTATGGCTAAATACACCTTGGTTATTCAATTTTATCCTTAAAGTGACACAAGTCTTTAATAATAAAACTCTCACACCTTAGTTTAAATACGATGCAAATATAACGACTTTGAAGTGATAACAGGTGACGGCACCTACTTTGAAGCATTAATA
>JAQWHO010000097.1 GCA_029249355.1 Thalassotalea sp. | reverse complement strand
TAAAGATCAAAATTCCGTCACCGTTTACATTGATGATCAAGCTTATCAAGTAAGCACTAAAGATAACTTATTGGCTGGCGTTTTATCACAAAAATTAAACTTACCTTATTTTTGTTGGCATCCGTCAATGGGATCTGTTGGTGCGTGCAGGCAGTGTGCGGTTACTCAATATCAAGACGAAAATGATCAACGTGGCCGATTAGTTATGGCGTGTACTACGCCTGTTACTGATGGCATGCGGATTAGTTTAAAAGACAGCCAATCTGAAGTCTTTAGAGAGCAAGTTATTTCGGCGATGATGACAAATCACCCTCATGATTGCCCTGTTTGTGCTGAGGGAGGCGAATGTCATTTACAAGATATGACCGTGATGACGGGACACAGTACACGAGAATATAAAGGCGATAAACGCACCTTTGTAAATCAAAATTTGGGAGAGTTTGTTGGCCACGAAATGAATCGTTGCATCACCTGTTATCGCTGTGTTCGATATTATAAAGATTATGCTGGCGGTACCGACTTTGGTGTTTATGGAACAAGCAATAAAGTTTGTTTTGGTCGCCAAGAAGAAGGGCAATTAGAAAGTGAATTTAGTGGCAATTTAGTTGAGGTTTGCCCAACAGGGGTTTTTACCAATAAGCTTTTTTCAGCGCATTATACGCGCAAGTGGGATTTACAATCGGCACCTTCTATTTGCTCGTTTTGCTCTGTTGGTTGTAACACTAGTGTAGGTGAGCGTTATGGCAGCGTTCGTCGAGTAATGAATCGTTACAATCATGATTTAAATGGTTATTTTTTATGTGATAAAGGGCGATTTGGCATCGGTTTTGTTAATGCATTAACCCGTATTCGAACAACAAAAGGTATTAATCAACAATCTTCTGACAAGCTAACTCGACTAGATGTGAGTAAAGCATTAGTGCATTACAAAGGCAAAAAATTTCTTGGTGTTGGCTCATCACGCGCCTCTTTTGAAGCTAATTATTATTTGAAAAAACTTGTTGGCGAAGAAAATTTTTCATTAGGGCTCAGTCATAATGAAATGATTTTTGCGGAACAACATCAACAGTTTCTACAACACCATGCAGCGCCAAGCTTAACTGAGATTGAACAAAGTGATTTTGTCTTAATTATTGATGAAGATATCACTCAAACAGCTCCTAGAATGGCACTAGCTGTTCGCCAAGCTCTTCAAAATGCCAGTATTGAAAAAGCCGAAAAGTTAGGTGTTCCATCATGGCAAGACAGTGCCGTTAGAACCATTGGCGGAAAGGCACTTTCACCTTTGTATTTACTGCAAAGTAAAGCGACAAAACTCGATGATGTAGCTGAGCAGGTGATATTGCATAAAACACAAGGTACCTTAGAACTCATCAGCTTATTTTCATCATTAATACAAAATAATATTGAATTAGCAGCTTTAAGTGATGATAACGCTTCATTACTTAATAAAGTACACAATAAATTATTAGCCGCTAAAAAACCGTTAATTATCGGCGGTTGGAGTCATCATTCGTCAGCGCTATTTAACGCAATTATTCAACTTGTTGATGTGCTTTCACAGGCTAATAAATCATTGCGTGCTGTCATGGTTCCTCCTAGGGCAAATACGGTTGGCCAACTAGCTTTGATGGATAATAGCAGTTTATCGATTGAGCAAGTCATTGAAAAAGTGTCTGAAACAGGAGATGACGCTGCTGACGGGGTAATATTCTTAGAAAATGAATTATCACTGATAAGCGAACAACAACTCACTACGTTAAAAGCTTCTGCTAAAACCATTATTTGTTTAGATCATAGTGAAAATAAAATATCTGAACTTGCTGATATTGTTTTACCTGTGGCGCCCATTACTGAAAGTGATGGCCATTTAGTGAATTATCAGGGGCAGATTCAGCCTTTTTACCAAGTCCATCCAAGCACATTACCTGTTCAAGAAAACTGGCGTTGGTTATCGTTAATGGCCAAAGCGATTTTTCCAAAGCATTTATTAGCGCAAGAAGTAAATTCATTGGCTGAATTACATCACCTTTTCAACAAAAATGATGCTGATTGGCCTATTAGCATAAGTGAGTTTTCAGAAGGAATAGCGAGGAATAAGACAAAAGCTACTGCAAGAGAAACTCATCGAGCCAGTGGACGAACCGCTAAAATGGCAAATATTAGTGTCCATGAAGCTAAAACGAGTCAAAGTTCAGGTGACTTTCGTTTTTCAATGGAAGGTGGAGATTTAAATAGTGCGAAAAACATGCCTTTTACTTGGTCTCCAGGTTGGAATTCAAACCAATCTATTCATCAGCATCAAGATAAAGTTGCGGGGGAATTAACCCATAAAACTAATACGCAGTTTATTGATTTTTCCTCTGGTAAGCACCTTACTTGTCAGAGAAAACCCTTGAGTGAACATGACAATCAATTTCATCTGCAAGTGCCTTGGTATCAAAGTGAATGGCAATCTAGTTTAAATCCAGAGTTTTCACTCTTACATAAAGTAAATAAAATTTATTTATCGGCTGCTGAAATTTTATTAAGAAAGTTGAAAAAAGATCATTGGGTGGAAATTGAACTAACAGAAGATTCAACTGGGGATAAAAAACAATTTATTGCCCAACTTTTACAGGATGAAAACTTATCAGGCGATTTAATTTATGGCGATATTCAACGTTTACCAGATAAAGTTTATAGCAACGTTGAGTTATCAATAGCAAATTCTCAACAAGTAGAAGCTTATCAAAAGCAGTGTGCCCAATTACAGCAAGAAGCCAATAGAGATAAGGCATTAATTCTAAAAAAACTGAAAGAAAAAGATGTCTATATTCCTATTAGATTAGTGTCAGGAGGATTAGATGATGCCTGAAATGATTTGGAAGCTGATTGAAATATCGATCATTATTGCTTTGCTGATCCCTATGGCGGCGATGTTGGTGTGGGTTGAACGGCGAATGATTGGAATATGGCAAGATCGCTTAGGACCTAATCGTGTTGGGCCTTTTGGTATTTTACAATCGTTTGCCGACTTATTAAAAATTCTCGGCAAAGAAGATTGGATACCGCCATTTAGTGAAAAACTTATTTTTACTTTAGCACCGATTATTGGCGCTGTTTGCGTGTTGATGAGTTTTGCCGTTATCCCTTTTTCACCTGATATTGGTGTTTCTGATCTTAATATTGGTTTGTTATTTTTTCTCGCTATGGCCTCTCTTGCTGTTTATTCAGTCGTCTTAGCTGGCTGGGCATCAAATTCTAAGTATGCCTTATTAGGTGGAATGAGAGCGGCGGCACAAACCGTGAGTTACGAAGTATTTATGGGGTTATCCGTCATGGGGGTTGTGCTACTTTCTGGTAGTTTTAATTTGAGAGAAGTCGTTTTAGCGCAATCAGAAGGCTGGTTTATTCAATCACAATTTATTGGCTGTTTCGTATTTCTAGTTGCAGGTATTGCTGAAAGCCATCGACTGCCATTTGATTTACCCGAAGCAGAAACTGAATTAACTGCCGGTTTTCATACTGAATATTCTGGGTTGAAATTCGCACTTTTCTTTTTAGGTGAATACTTAGGTGTAACACTTATTTCAGCAATGTCAGTCGTGTTATTTTTTGGTGGTTGGTTAATGCCTGCTCCTCTAGATAGCTGGTTGCCGCCATTGGTATGGTTCATTTTCAAAATTGCCTTTTTTATTCTGTTTTTCATTTTGCTACGAACATCCTTGCCTCGTCCAAGGTTTGACCAATTATTGAAATTTGGTTGGTTGGTGATGTTACCGCTGGCGCTCTTTAACTTATTGGCCACTGCATTCTTGAAACTGATGGGGGTATTATAATGTTTAGTCAATTGAGAACGATGTGGTTAGTACTTAAACACACGTTTACTAAAGCTGATACCGTTGAGTATCCCGAACAAAAACCATATTTAGCGCCAAGGTACAGAGGAAGAATAGTATTAACTAGGGAGCCTAACGGCGAAGAACGTTGTGTTGCCTGTAATTTATGTGCGGTTGCTTGTCCTGTTGATTGTATTGCACTGCAGCAAACTATTGATGATGATGGGAGAAAACGCGCCGAATTTTTCCGAATTAACTTTTCTCGTTGTATTTTATGTGGCTTTTGTGAAGAAGCTTGTCCTACATACGCTATTCAATTAACCCCTGATGTTGAATTGGCTGAGTATGAACGCAAAAATTTAGTGTATGAAAAAGAGCATTTACTGATTAATGGCGTAGGAAAGTATCCTGATTATAGCTTTTATCAACAATCAGGGATCAAAATTAAAGACAAAGAAAAAGGTGAAGGCGTACAAGAAAAACCACCAATTGATATTAAGGGGTTAATGCCATGATTGCCGCATTTTCCTCTATTGAAACATTATTTTATCTCGCCGCTTTAATCGCCATTATTGCGAGCTTAAAGGTTGTTACTCAGAAAAATACCGTTCATGCATTATTGTATTTGGTGGTGTCATTACTTGCCGTCGCGGTATGTTTTTACTTGATGGGAGCCCCTTTTGCCGCTGGTTTAGAGGTGATTGTTTATGCAGGCGCTATTTTAGTGCTATTTGTTTTTGCCATTATGATGTTTGGTTTAAAAGATGACGAAACAAAGTACGCTCCTCAAAGTAAAGGGTTAACTATTTGGGTTGGACCATGTCTGTTAGCCATTTCATTATTAATCGCATTGCTCATCAGTTTAGATAACGCTGAAATTCAACATCAACTCAGTGCGACAGTCATTAGTTCTAAAGAAGTCGGCATATTACTTTATGGCCCTTATTTATTAGCGGTTGAAATCGCTTCATTTCTCTTACTCGCGGGTCTTATTGCTGGCTATCATTATGCAAAACCAGACGCGCAAGGAGGACACTTATGACCGCTATTCCACTTGAGCACGTTTTAATATTGGCATGCATTCTTTTTTATATTGGTTTTTTTGGTGTTGTTGTCAGAAAAAACACCTTGTTTATGTTGATGAGTTTGGAAGTCATGCTAAATGCAGTAGGTGTTGCTTTTATTGGCGCAGGAAGTGTTTGGCAACAAGCTGATGGGCAAGTGATGTTTATTTTGATTTTAACGTTAGCTGCCGCTGAGGTTGCCGTTGGTCTAGCGTTACTCATTCGTTTACAACAAAGGTTTAAGTCACTCGATATTGACTGCTTAAGCCAATCGAAAGGCTAGGGAATTATGTTGCTGAGTCTATTACCTTTTTACCCGCTGATTAGTTTTTTATTGATCATCTTTTTCAAAAAACAACTGTCTTGGTTACAAACCAGCGTGTTGAGTGTCGGCGCAATGTTGCTATGTACCATCACTAGTTTGGTATTATTGAATGCCCTTAATAGTGCGCCAGATGGTGTAATTACTTCTCATCTTTGGCGTTGGTTTTCACTCAATAATGGCGATAGTTTTGCCAGTGTGAATTTTGCTTTTTACCTTGATGCATTATCCGCTGTGATGATTTGTGTTGTCTCAGGGGTTGGTTTTCTGATTCACCTTTTTGCCGCTGCCTATATGAAAAATGATGAGAACTTTGGTCGATTTATGGCATATATGAATTTATTCATTGTTGCGATGTTAATTTTAGTATTGGCGGACAATTTAGTTTTGCTTTATTTAGGTTGGGAAGGGGTTGGCCTCTGTAGTTTTTTATTAATTGGTTTTTGGTATCAAGAAAAGGCCAATGTTTTAGCGGCAAGAAAAGCATTTATTGTCACGCGTATTGGCGATACTTCAATGGCAATCGGGCTATTTATGCTCTTTAATTCATTAGGTAGTGTCAATATTTTAGAGGTCAGTGATCTTGCAACAGCCCAATGGCAAATAGGTAACAATGACGCTTATTGGATTTGCTTATTATTATTGGGTGGAGCCGTTGGTAAATCAGCACAGTTACCATTACAAACATGGCTGCCTGATGCTATGGCTGGCCCTACACCTGTGAGTGCCTTAATTCATGCAGCTACTATGGTGACAGCTGGGGTTTATTTAATCGCTCGGATGAATGCGTTGTTTATATTATCTCCTGAAGTGATGAACTATGTTGCTTGGGTTGGAGCAAGTACTTTGTTGTTGGCAGGAGCGGCGTCATTAGTTCAGTCTGACATTAAACGCGTTTTAGCTTATTCAACGATGAGTCAAATTGGCTATATGATGCTGGCTTTAGGTGCAGGGGCTTGGTCAGCAGGAATTTTTCATCTAATGACCCATGCTTTTTTTAAGGCATTATTATTTTTAACAGCAGGCGCTGTGATATATGCCTTACATCACCAGCAAAATATTTTTAAAATGGGTGGGGTATTAAAACGTTTACCGTTTGAAAGCGGTTTATTTATTATCGGCTTAATATGTTTGATGGCATTACCTGGCACTTCAGGTTTTTTCTCTAAAGAAGCTATTATTGCTCAGCTGTGGTCGTCCCCAACTGCAGGCCAAGCGTTATGGTGGTGTGCTATTCTTGGCGCTTTATTGACGAGTATTTATAGTTGCCGACTCTTTTTTATTGCGTTTTTAGGAAAAGAACGTTTTAGCCATCAAGTTGAAAACTCTTCTAGCAAACTACTAAAAATAGCGTTACTGACGTTAGCATGCTTATCGCTTGTTGGCGGTTTTATGGCGCCAGAATTAGGGCAAGTCTTTGCTTTAAATTCATCAGATATAATTCCGGGAAAAGATCCTAGTTGGCTACATACCGTTGCTATTGCTACGCCTTTTATCGGGATCGGTTTTTCTTGGTTTTATTTTAAAGCGTATCGAGGTACTGACCTTCAAGTTTTTACCAAGGCTGAAAAAAACTCTTCTGATAATCCTGTATCGAGCTTTTGCTTATCAGGGTTAGGTTTTGACCGTTTATATTCAATACTGTTAATAAAGCCATTTGTTTTTATTGCTCGTTTAAATCGGCGTGATGTCGTTGACCAAACACTGATGAGTGTTACTTGGTATGTTGGCCTGTGGCGAGATGTGTTGGTTTTTAGTCAAAACGGCTTTATTCGTTGGTATGCGGCGGCCTTTGCACTTGGTTTAGTCTTCTTTATCGGAGGCTGGATATTATGATCATTACCTTAATTATGGTTGGGCTTCTATTATCTGGTGGTTTCGCTTGGTATATGGAATCCAAAAGAACAGGGCAAGCAAAACTAATTGCGTTGTTAGCGGCTATTTTTTTTGGTATTAGCTTCATTGTTTATTTGACGACATCTCCTGAAAATTACTCAGAACTCGTGCTATTAACCGATTTTTCTTGGATCAACACCTTCAATATTCGTTATATGATCGCTCTCGATAACTTAAGTAATATGTTGTTATTACTTACCTTTGTGTTGTTGATTGTCGCAATATTGATTTCATGGCGGGAAATTACTCAACGACAAGGTTTTTACTATTTTAATTTGTTGGCAACAATCGCTGGGATCATTGGCGTTTTTACTGCGGCAGATATGTTTCTATTCTTCTTCTTTTGGGAAGTGATGTTATTACCAATGACTGCGCTAATTGCCATTTGGGGACATGAGAACCGTCACTTTGCCGCGATTAAGTTTTTTATCTTCACTCAGGTGAGCAGTTTATTAATGCTTATTTCGATTATTTTGATGGCATATTTGCATAAACAACAAGTTGGCCATTTAAGTTTTGCCTATCAAGATTGGTTAAATTTAACGCTCTCGCCGGAGTATTCTTATTATTTGATGCTAGGTTTTTTTATTGCTTTTGCGGTAAAACTACCGTCTTTTCCTGTACATAGTTGGTTACCTGATGCACATACGCAAGCGCCGACAGCGGGTAGTGTTTTGCTTGCCGGTATTTTATTAAAAACAGGGGCATATGGATTAATTCGCTTCGTGATAGTTCTGTTCCCACAAGCGAGCATAGAGTTTGCTCCTATTGCTGCGTTTCTTGGGCTTATTAGTATTTTATATGGCGCAAAAATGGCCTTTGCACAAAGTGATTTCAAACGTTTAGTCGCGTACAGCAGTATTAGCCATATGGGGTTTGTAATGTTGGCGCTATTTTCTTTTAACGCTAATGCCTTTCAAGGTGCTGTTATTACTTTAGTTGCGCACGGTTTAAGTAGTGCCGCACTTTTTGCTTTTGCAGGAATGATTTACGCGAGAATTCATTCTCGAGATTTAAGAGATATGGGTGGATTTTGGAAATCGTCACCGGTTATGGGGGGATTTGCCTTAGCGTTCGCCGCTGCTGCATTTGGTATGCCGGGTTTAGCGAACTTTATTGGCGAATTTTATAGTTTAGTGGGGGCCTTTCAACGTTTTCCTCTGATTACTATATGCGCTGCGCTTGGAATTATTGGTTCGGCGATTTATGGCATGCTGCTGTTTCAATCAAGCTTTCATGGGCCTGTGAAAAATAGTTTTATAGATTTATCGATAAGAGAACGATTTATTGCCATAACTCTCTTTGCTTTTCTTTTAGTGATAGGGCTGTTTCCTAACCTTATTTTACAATATTCATTTAATGGAGGACTGTAATTATGGACTTGCTTGCCTTAAGCGTTATTACTCCTCAGTTAATTATTGCCAGCGGCATTGTGCTCGCTATGTTGTTAGTTGCATGGCAACGTAGCCTGCAACTTATCGCGAACTTTACTTTACTCATTATAATCATGGCTTTGATCGCTACCTTAAATAGCTTTGGTGTAGAAAAAACATCTGTGACGCAATTATTAGTCGTTGATGACTATAGTCGTTTTGCCTTTATCTTAGTGTTATTTGCAAGCATTGTTTGTGTCTATTTAAGTAAAATAATGCTCAAACAAGTTGAAGATGTTCATGATGAATATTACTTACTTTTATTACTGGTGATTTTAGGCGCGGGAATTCTGGTTGTTAGTGACCATTTTGCGAGTTTATTCTTAGGGTTTGAGCTATTGAGTATCGCATTAGTGGGTTTAGTTGGTTATTGTCG
>JAQWHO010000096.1 GCA_029249355.1 Thalassotalea sp. | reverse complement strand
AGTAGGTAAAAATAAAACCAATAAAGCGGTGCTAAAATTGATAAAATTGCAAGAAGAATGGCTCTTTTATGATATTGTAGTAGAAGGTATTAGCTTGCTCGATACCAAGCAAAAAGAAATTAATTCAAGCTTTAGCCGAGTTGGTGCAGAAGATACGTTATTACAAATAAAAAGCATTAACCAAAGAAGTCAGTCTTCTTCATAAAATAAACAAACGTTCTAAATTATTCATCGTTACTCAAACAATAGGGTTATAAAGTATTTACATGGAATTGTGGGATCAAGTAGGCAGTTTACCAGCATTTTTAGCGACATTATTTAATAAAAAACTTGTGATGACATCATTAGTGATCAGTGTTTTTTATATACTTAAGCACCTCATTGTCAAACTCATCAGAAAAAAGTCAAGGCGTGATAGAAGACTACAAATCAATGTAGTAAACAATATTTATACGGTATTAATGATCGTATTGATTTTTAATATTTGGTCTGAAGAAATTCAAAAATTTGCTTTTTCAATTGCCGCTTTTATTGTTGCTATAGTTTTAGCGACACGCGAATTTATTCAATGCTTTATCGGTTTCGTTTACATATTATCAAGTAGGCCCTTTAGAATTGGTGACTGGATACAGGTAGGAAACTATGTTGGTGAAGTTCACTCAACTGACTGGGCAAAACTTACTTTATTAGAAGTCGATAAAGACAGTTATCAATATACGGGAAAAACACTTTATTTACCGAATAGCCAACTTATTACTTCAGTGATTAAAAATTTAAATTTCTTGAAAAGGTATGCCATGCATCATTTCACTATAGTGCGAGATGATAGTGTTAACCCTTTTGAATTTATTGATGCTTTGTATGAAAAGGCCAATACTTATTGTGCTGATTTTAAAGATGTAGCGATGCGTTATAATCACTTAATTGAAAATCGATTAGATATAAACATTGCTGGCCCAGAACCTCATATTCAGGTGGCAACGTCAGATATTGGAGATACACAAGTGTTCTTTACTATTTTTTGCCCCACAGAAACAGCACTAGAAATAGAACAAAACTTAACATCTGATTTTATGCGTTTATGGTTTGAGCAGAAAAGTCTTTCATCAAAATAATAGCTAAAAATTACGCGAAGATATTAACAACTCTTCGCTTTAATTGATGAATATTATTTGCTTGGGGGAGTTAACAAAGTCAAGGAGCCATCTAAGTGAACATCTCGTTGCGGGAACGAAACGACAATACCATTTTTTTCAAATAACTCATCGAGGGTAAAACGTATATTACTTCTAGTCACTCTTAAAGAGGTTTCCCCAGTTGAATTTATCCAAAAATTGACATAAAAAATTAACGCGTTATCACCAAAGTCTTCAAAAACGACAACGGGCATAGGATCTGTTAACACCTCTTTTTGAGCCAATGTTGCTTCTAAAATAAGATCAGAAACGATTCTGGCACGAGTGCCATAAGCAACACCAACAGAAACGCTGGTTCTTACTAAGTTGTCGCGTAGGGTCCAATTGACCACGGTGTTTTCAAGTAATTTACTGTTAGGGATAAGTAAATGAACACCATCAACACGCCTGATTCTTGTTGAACGTGTATTAATTTCTTCAACTATTCCTTTTGCATTTTCAACCTCTAAAAAGTCACCAATTTTAATAGGCCGTTCCCACATTAATATCCAGCCACTGATGAAGTTATTGATTATATTTTGCGCACCAAAACCAAAACCAATTGCTATTGCGCCAGATAGAAATGCGAAAGCAGTAATGGGAACATTAATAAGATCAAGTGTTGTGATCAGAAGAATAGCAATAGCAATAATGTAAAAAACACGTTGCAAAAGATGAATAATATTAGGATCTGTTTTTTTAGACGTTAAACGATTGGTAATAAACTTTGCTGTCCATTTTGTGAGCAATAAACCAATATAAATTACAAAGGGAATTAATAATAATTCCCCTAATGAAATAGGTTGCTCAGATATTGTAAAAATAGGCGTAGCCAGTGTTTCTTTAATTTTTGCAAAATCCATATTTACTCCTATTTACTCTTTAACACCTAAAAATACCTGCGAAGGGTCAACTAAAAATTTACTGCCAATAGCTTCTCGCCCAAAGAGCATTAAATAGCTCATATCAGAACGGTCTGTCAGGGTAATTTCAATCGACCATTTTTCACTACCAAGCACAACAGGTGTGCGAATAACATAACGTTGCTCAGTGGTACCATTAGAAGATTTAACTTTTCTAATATCACTTATCGCCGCAGTACAATTAACAATTCGCTCTACGTTATGTGAATCAGGATGAATATCAAAACTCACACAGCGCTTACCGCTTTTCACAACTTTAGTAATATTATCGACATGTAATGAGGATGTTTTAGCGCCGGTGTCCACTCGTACCTGTAAATCATCAATACCAAGTTCTGGTAATGCAATAGACTCTAAACATCCAATAATTATTTTGTTATTTTCACTCATATTTAATCCTAAGTATCACTATTATTATCAGGGAGTAATTGTTCTTGAACATTTTCAATGTGCTCAGCAATTGCTTCATCATCTTCACTAAAATAAGCGATATGAAACATTGCCTCACCTTCTTGTACTAATGGAATATTTTGCTTACCAATTAAAATACCTGAACGTGAAGCTATTACTGAATCAAAGATCGAGCCATAAGGACTACCAATTTCAGCTAATACCTGCCCTTTTGTTATTTGGTCACCCAAATTGACGATATTGTGAACGATTCCACTGGCATTTGCTCTTACCCATTGACTTCCGTTAGCAATAAAAGGAACTAATTTTTTTCTTCTCGACGTTGATTTTCTAGTCATTCCTAAATGCTGTAAGATATTTAAAATACCTTTCATACCTGCACGTATTGAAAACTCATCAAAACGAAGTGCTTCACCGGCTTCATATAATAATATTTTGGTTTCGTTTTTAACAGCACTCTCACGCAATGAACCATCAACCAAGTTAGAGTTTAAGATCACAGGTACGCCAAAAACTTCTGCTAATTCTTTAGTTTCAGCGTCTGACATATCAGCTCTGATTTGCGGCAAATTAGAACGATGGATAGCGCCTGTGTGTAAATCAATACCATAATCACAATGCTTAACAATTTCATTAAGAAAAATATGCGCCACTCTACCTGCTAAAGAGCCTTTAGCAGAACCAGGAAAACAGCGATTTAAATCTCGACGATCGGGCATGTAACGACTTTGGTTTACAACGCCGTAAACATTCACCATTGGCACAGCAATAACCGTCCCTTTAGTAATTTTAAATTTCTTCTGATTAATTAATCGTCGAATAATTTCAATACCATTAAGTTCATCACCGTGGACCGCAGCACTAAGAAAAATGGTAGGCCCTGGCTTTTTTGCGCGGATGATATGAACCGGCAAAGAAACATTGGCATCGGTGTATAGTTTTGCAACAGGCAATTCTATTTTTCGCTGCTCACCAGGTTTGATCTCAAATTCACCAATACGTAAAACTTCCATAGCTAGTCCTTAATTAACCTTTACCACGAGTACGAGTATTATTTGGTTTGGCATTCTTTTCTAAAAATTCAAATATCATACCGGCGACATTTTTACCGGTAGCATTCTCTATGCCTTCAAGCCCTGGAGATGAGTTAACTTCCATCACCATTGGACCATTTTGTGAGCGAAGTAAATCAACACCACACATATTCAAGCCCATTGCTTTGGCTGCATTCACGGCCGTTTCACGCTCAGCTTTTGATAATTTAACCACTTCTGCAGTACCGCCACGATGTAAGTTAGAACGAAACTCACCTTCAGCACCTTGTCGTTTCATTGCGGCAACTACTTTACCACCAATAACTAAGCAACGGATATCGGCACCACCCGCTTCTTTGACAAACTCTTGAACTAAAATATTCGCTTTTAATCCCATAAACGCTTCAATAATTGCTTCAGCAGCTTTTGCTGTATCAGCTAATACAACACCAATACCTTGTGTGCCTTCTAATAACTTTATAACGACTGGCGCACCACCAACATTTTTAATCAAGTCTTTCGCATTATCTGGTTTGTTAGCGAACCCTGTTCTAGGTAAGCCAATGCCTTTACGAGATAAAAGCTGTAACGATCTTAGCTTATCGCGAGAACGACTAATAGCAACCGACTCGTTAATATTAAATGTGCCCATCATTTCAAATTGTCTGGCAACCGCAGTACCATAAAAAGTCACTGACGCACCGATACGAGGAATAATAGCATCATACATAGGCAACTCTTTACCATGATAACGCACTGTTGATTTACTGCTTGTGATATCCATATAGCAATGCAAAGTGTCGATAACATCAACTTCGTGCCCCATGGCTTCTCCCGCCTCTTTTAAACGGCGAGTTGAGTATAAATTTTTGTTTCTTGATAAAATGGCCACTTTCATAATAATTCCTTTAATTTCACTTTTGTCTATTAATTATTTATAGGGTGTAAATATTTGAGTGGAGTGTATAGTTAAGCACATAAACAATGAAACGCTATATTTCGATGACTTTAATCAAATAAATTGATTAGAGGGCATTTAGGACATTTTATGAAGATAGAACTACTAAAAACATTTTTAGAAGTCAGCCGAACCTTACACTTTAGAATTGCCTCTGAAAACTTATTTATCACGCAATCAGCCGTTAGTGCAAGAATAAAATTATTAGAAGATGACCTAGGGGTATTACTCTTTGACCGCAGTCAAAAGCACTTAAAACTAACGTCGGAAGGGAACAGACTAATAAAGCATGCAAATGAGCTTTTATTTATGTGGCAAAAAACAAAACAAGATGTTGGCATAGCAGATAGTGGCGCACATCAGCTTGTGATTGGCTCTATGATGTCTATTTGGGACATTGTTTTACAAGATTGGTTAAAAAAAATTCATCGAAATTTTGACGGCATTAGCTTACTTACCAATACATACTCACCATCAGAATTAAGAAAAAGTATTTTGAGTCGTGTGATTGATATTGCTTTTTTGTTTGAACCGCCTTTTGTTGAAGATTTGGTCACTGAAAAAGTCGCGTCAGTTCCACTACATTTAGTGACAACCGAGAAAAGAGACAGTACCGAGCCATTTACTTTAGATAATTATATTATGGTAGATTATGGTGAAGCAGTAAACGCGCAGCATTTACGAGAATTTCAAGATGCGCCGCCCGCAAGACATCACATGAGTCAACCTAGAATAGCACTTAACTTTCTTTTAGATGCCGGAGGATGCGCTTATTTGCCTAGACAAATGGCATTTGAATATATTGAAAAAAATAAATTATTTCTTGTTGAAGATGCGCCGGTGTATTCAAGAGAAATTTTTGCTGCGTATTTAGCCAAAAGTCAAAAAAAAGAAATCATTGAACATGCACTAAAACTATTTCCCACTGTTCCAATTTAGCCAAAAGTATAGGGGCTGTTGACCTTTCGCGGTTAAATTTTGTTCGAGATAAAATCGTTTTAATCGCGGCGAGTAGTGTGTAGCTTAGTCATTCTAAGCAAATACTACTCAACAAAGAGTAAAACGATTTTAGCCGAATCCTTCGGGCAGCATTTGTTGGGTATTTTTACGGCGTTATCACCTTTATATGTGGAACAACCACATTACAAAGGCTCTGCCTTGTATAAATACCCAAGAAACTGCTGCAAAAACAATCTCGAAAGATCAACAGTCCCTAAATAAGTTAGATAAGTAAACTCAAATGAGTCAGCTCACTTTTATGAAAATGGGCTAAAAAATTTGAGTCACTTAAAATTAGGAATATCAAATTAAGGATACTAATAGCAAACTTTAGTTAGGCGTATTAATGACCTTGGGCAAGACTTTAATCGGCATATAATCACTCATATCTAACTCATCATTAATACAAGTCAGTAAGTAATCAGTAATGTCACTTTCTTCAACTTCATCTTCAGCCGCATCATCTTTACAGCGCATGAACAAACTCATGATATAATCTTTATCTGCTTCTAGCTTCTCTATCTCGACTTCTTCGCTATATGTAATATTTGAGGTTAAGCATAAAGTAGCCAAAACTAATAATGTTTTTTTCATGGGTATTCTCTTTTATCTAAACTTATTACATATCCCAATAGTCGCTGAACGAATTCAACTGACGATTAAGCATTTTATTTTCACATAACGAATCTAACCGTTGTCTAATTCGATCCCTTTGCTTTGCGGATTTTCTCGTTATAGTTTTATGTGTTGAACTATAAGCAATTTCATATCCTGAAATACCGGTTTCAAATTCGTCATCAATTGTGTCTATTTCATCATATGTATCAATAATCATTTCTTTACCTTATAAAATAATCATCATTGGATTTTCCAGTAGATAATGTGCTCATATTTAAAAATTGAAAAGCGAAATATTTTCGTTTTATTAATCAATTTTTTTTATCAAACAACAAGAAGTAACAAATATATTTTTAAGATGAATTAGAAATAAATAGATGAAATAAAAACGCCCAAGTTCAATGATTGAAGTTGAGCGTAAGAGAGAATAAAAATAGTAGATAGAGTTAAGTCTTACTCGTCAATTTATGCTTTATCTGTTCGTTGATTCACTAACAATGGCTTAGCAAAAAGCTACAGTAAAAATAACGTGCCACAACCTAGAAAAGCGACAAAACCAAAAATATCCGTCACTGTTGTTAAAATAACGGCACCTGATAATGCAGGGTCTATTTTTAATTTATTCAACAACCATGGAACCCAAACGCCTGACAATGAAGCATAAATTGACGAGT
>JAQWHO010000095.1 GCA_029249355.1 Thalassotalea sp. | reverse complement strand
CTTGGCGAATAAAACACATAACAAGCCATTACAGTAACGGGACTGCTAAAGCTTGGCTCGGTTCCGCTTCGTTTCACATTTTAGCCAAGCATTATCAGCCTCTTATTGGGGCGTTATAGCCACTTGTCTTTAGGAGTGTACTTTGAACAAATGTGATCAATTAACGAATAAATTTAAAGAGCCACTAAATAGATTATTAGAGTTGCTTATATTCGCCATCGTTATTTCGCTTGGAGGGATCGCTTTTTTTCAAATAATGACTCCTATTGAAAGTTCGCCACTATATCAACTAGGCAATTTTTTAAGGTTCGGTTTGTTTGTAACTAGCTTGTTTTTTTATAATGTTTTTTCTTGCTAAGCCTTTATTCAAAATGTTAAAAGTTGAGAAGTCGTTGCAATAAAAAGGCTTTCAAAAGGACAAAAAATAGTTGGTTTTTGCTTCTTCGTAGCTAATTTTAACCAGCTATTTTATTCCCTGTTAACAGGGCGTCAGGCATACAAGGAGAGCTCAGTGAAAAAATTAACTTTAGTATTCATATCCATTATTTTATCTTTTTCAAGTTCTGCAAATGAAAAATTCACGGCAGAACAGTTAATTGAAAAAGCAAAAGCATTTGTATCAGCGAAAAATGCTCGCCAACAACCAAATACAACCACTAAAGAAATAGATCATTATATATCGCTACTATCTGATAATTTCATCGATGAACATGTTAAATTCAAGTTTACGTATATTGATAAATCGAAACTCCGTTCAGATATGGTTGGTAAACTAAAAGATGAAGTTATAAATAGCAATATTGAGATAAACGAAATTATGGTAGGGGCTAATGTTGTTTTTATAAAAATGACTGAAATGGGTAAAGTTAAGCCTGCACACTTAGATAAAACTATTGAATATAGTAAAACTAATATTGTCTCATTAGAGTTTAACGAATCAGGTTTAGTAAAGCATATCCGCCGACACCACGGTTAATGTATGCCTAACAAACTATTCAAACGGGATAAATAACAGTTGGTTTTTGCTCGTTCCTCGCTTATTTTAAGCTCCTTAAATGGGCATTAGTTTTATAATACAGTGATGAGCACATCTCTAAGTTCTAGCATCATTTTGTGGGCACTATTTCCTGACATTTGATATGGGTCGAAAACACTACTTTCGGAGTACTTCAAATTAATAGCTGTTGTTATTTTTGCATTGGGTACATAGGACATTGACCAATCATAAAACTCTCGTTCGTAAATTTCATTATAATCCAGTAACACAATATTTGAATGCCGTTTATCATTCAATATTTTATGGTAGAGCACATTGACATTTGTTCGAGAAGACTCAATACATTGTAAAAAATACTTACTACTGAAACAAAGCATACCTGTAATATCTGCTTTTTCATTATTTTTTCTAGCTTTAGATAATATATCCTCAATATCATTAGGTTTAAATTGCTCTGTTACAGTGCTTGCGTATAGAATTCTTGTAAGAAACATAGATAATCTCATTCTTAATTTTTATTAAGTGTAGACTGTTTAATTTTTTATGCCGTAGAAAACTAACAAGTATTTAAAGCGGGATTTCTGATAGTTTGCTCGGTTCCGCTTTGGACTTAAACAATTTTAGCAAGCTTATTATTAGCCTCTGAATTAGGCATTATGTTTTTGTCGAGGCTTGTAGTTCTATAATTTGTACTTTTATTTTTTCAGCTTCTTCAGTGATCATTGAGTATGATTTTATATCGCCTTTACGCTGGGCATGCATAGCCTCTTCAAGCTTACTTTCATATAGTTTGTCCAATTTTTTAATTGGGTCTTTCTTAAATATTGAAAACATATTCATTAACCTTTAATTTAATATATATGTTTATACGTTACGTAATGTGTTTTGGTTTTAAATTATTTGTTTATATAAATAAACTTTCGGATATTTCTCAAATTGTAGCGGATATATTGGCGTTACTTAGTTTCGCTTACTTTATTGTTAATTCTATCAGCAACTTTGAATAATCAATTCGGCTTTTTGCATGGTAATAAATATTTAAGTTTGCAACCGACTTTTGTTTGGGGAAATATTGCGACAGTTTTAAGTTTGTTCGCGTTAATCTAAAACAAGGGTTTAAGTTATGCTTTTTTAGGGTATCGTTTGAGTCTTAATGGTAATATTTGGTAATGGCCTAATAAAATTTTAATATCATTCTTTATAATATGATCAATACTTAATTATGTTGTTTATATGGTCGCATAATTGGAGTTTTGGAAGGTTTATAAATTATTCGGTCAAACGTCTTTATTAATTATATTTCCATTACTTAGTGCTTGGCATGTGGTTAGGCAGTCGAAAACTTAACAAGCTTATTAATAAGAACAAATAGCCGTTGGTTTATGCTCCTACGTCCATTATTTTATTGCCTTAAAAATTTTTTTTGCATACTCTTCTTCCGTTTCTAATTATATTGATAACAGTTAAATGCAGCATTTAAGATAGGGTATTTAACTGTATCAGATTGAATTACTTCTATCTTATTCAATTTCTTTTGATGCGATATTTTATTAATCAGATAAAATTTGAATTATATCGTAGTTTTCTTTTATATATTTTCCGGAGCTAATAATGACAGCCTTTAAGCAAGCTGCACAAGAACTTTTAAATCGTCGAAAAGCAGGTGTTAAAGCACCGCGTCTTGATGAATCTTATCGCCCAACCAGTATCGATGATGCATTAGCTATACAATTAGAGATGGCATCTATTGAACCAATAGGTGGATGGAAGTGTCTATTGCCCCCTGCAGAAGGGAAAGTTATTGCAGCACCTATTTTTAATGTACAAAAAAATAACGCAATTGTTGAGCTTTTTGAAGATAAAGCAGTAGCGCGTGTTGAACCTGAGATCTGTTTTGTGCTGTCGAAAAATATACCTGTGAAAACAGGGGAATACAGTGAAGCCGAAATAATAGATGCCATCGGTAGTGCTCATATGGCACTGGAGTTAATGCAAAGTCGTTATGCTGATGATGCAAAGCCGAGTTTTTATGAAAGTTTGGCTGATTGTATGTTTAATCAAGGAGTTTATGTAGGGCCTAAAATAGATATAGGCACGGCTATTAATTTGAGTAAAGTAAAAATTATTGTTGCTCAAGGAGATGCAATTAGAGAGCTTGATGGTATACATCCCAATGCACGTGCAATTGATGGTTTACTTTGGTTAGTTAATTATATGAATAGTCGTGGAGTTGAATTAAAAGCGGGAGCCGCCATTATTACCGGATCTTTCAAAGGTATTGTAAATATGGCGTTTGATGTTGAAACGACTATTTCATATAAAGAGTTAGGGGAATATAAAGTTACCTTTAAGCGTGCGTAATTTATCGATAAGCGTACTTGTTAAATCGTATAATAATGTATCGTTTATATTTTTTTTATTAAACTAATCAAGTTCAGCTTTTATCTGCTAGCTGAACTTGTTGTTGTTTTCTCATGAATTATAAAGCTGGGGTGGCTGTTTTCTTAACTTGGCTTTCAATTTTTTCTAAACGTTCAATCAATAACGTTATCGACATTTCAAGCTGATTGACACTCGTTGCTACTTCCATTTGCTGGGTATCTCTACCTGATGACTTTTCTTCAAGGGTAGCAATAAGCTCATTAAGTTCAGCAATTTTAGGTTGCATATTATTGGCTGCAGTTATTTGGTCTGCTAAAGCAGTAATATTAAATTCTGTAGAGGTAAGTTTATCGCCTACCGTGTTAATTGCGTTATTTGCTTGCTCTAACTGCTGACTTTGATTGTTATTTATGGTGTCTTGTTTCATGCTGGTAGAACGAAGTGCTTTAATTTCACTTTGATTTTTACGCCACGCTGACGCCCAAAGTTTATCCATTTCGCCCCATAACTTCTCTGTTTTTTCACTGATTGCTTCAAGCTTTACTTTTAAAGCAATGGTAGATTCGCCCATTTCTTCACCAGTGGCAGAGAGTTGATTTTCTAATTGCTGAATTCTACTTTCGGAATCACTAATTAAATTTTGTAACTTTAGGTTTTCTTGATAAAAAAACCATGACGCACCGGCTAAAGCTAAATAAATAATTACCGTAAAAAACAGGTTAGCAGGGGAGGTTTTTGTTTGAGAATTTGCTGGTTCATTTACGCTTTTACTTTTTTGAGTATTATTTGAGCGAGAAGAATTAATTGCCTTTACTTGATCATGATCTAATGTAATGTTTGGGATTTCAGGTTCGACACGGTTAGACAAAATAATACCTATAAGAGAATAAACAGCTAATAAGTAACTTTAAAACAAAATGAACTAACTTTTAACAAGTTATTGCAAAAAATGCGTTTATTTAATAAAAAAAGCCGATGAATAGGAATATTCATCGGCTTTTACACTAAAAGTAATTTATTTAAAGCTTAATTAGTAACTTTCGTTGTGAACACTTAATACTGCACGACCTGAAGGATCGGCATTATTTCTAAAGCTTTCATCCCACGCTAATGCTTCTTCGGTACTACAAGCAACCGATTTACCACCGATAACACAATCAGCTGCCGTTACTAACGGGTATTTTTCTTCAAAAATTGTGCGGTAGTAATAACCTTCTTTATTATCAGGCGTGTTTACAGGAAATCTGATGTGAGCATTTTCAAGTTGTTGATCAGTAACCAATGTTTCAACATGCTCTTTTAAGCCATCAATCCAAGAGTAACCTACGCCATCAGAAAACTGCTCTTTTTGACGCCACAAAATTTCTTTGGGTAAATAACCTTCAAACGACTCACGTAAAATAGCTTTTTCCATTTTACCGTTACCGCACATTTTATCTTGTGGATTTATGCGCATGGCAACGTCCATAAAGTTTTTATCTAAAAATGGTACGCGAGCTTCAATACCCCAAGCCGACATAGACTTGTTTGCTCTTAAACAGTCAAACTTATGAAGTCTATCAAGTTTACGGTTTAATTCTTCATGGAACTCTTGCGCGTTTGGCGCTTTGTGAAAGTATAAATATCCACCGAATATTTCATCAGCACCTTCACCAGAAAGCACCATTTTAATACCCATAGCTTTAATTTTACGAGCCATTAAGTACATAGGAGTAGAAGCGCGAATGGTGGTAACGTCATAAGTTTCTAAGTGATAGATAACTTCTTTAAGGGCGTCAATACCTTCTTGTTCGGTAAATATAACACTATGATGAATTGTACCAATACTGTCAGCAACCGTTTGAGCAGCAATTAAATCGGGTGAACCTTCAAGACCACAAGCAAAAGAATGCACTTTTGGCCACCAAGCTTCGGCTAAGTCATTGTCTTCAATTCGACGAGCAGCGAACTTTTGAGTAATTGCAGAAATTAGTGACGAATCTAAACCACCTGAAAGTAATACGCCGTAAGGCACATCTGTCATCAAATGACTTTTAACAGACTCTTCTAATGCTTCACGAATTTTAGTCGTGCTGGTTGTATTATCTTTTATAGCATCATATTTATGCCAGTTACGTTTATAATACTTTTGTACTTTTCCTACTTTACTATCAAGAATATGCCCAGGAGGAAATTCTTCTACTGTTTTACAAATAGGCATAAGTGCTTTCATTTCTGAAGCAACATAAAAGTTACCGTCTGCATCGTAACCCGTATAAAGTGGGATAATGCCAATATGATCACGGGCAATTAAGTAGCTATTGTCGTCAGCATTGTAAAGACAAAAAGCAAACATTCCTTGGAGTTTATCAACAAACTCTGTACCAAATTCTTCGTACAAAGGTAAGATCACTTCGCAGTCAGAGCCTGTTTGAAATTGATAATCAACCGTTAACGTTTTCGCGAGAGTTTTATGGTTATAAATTTCACCATTTACGGCTAATACGTGTGATTTATTTTCATTATATAAAGGTTGAGCACCATGTTCAGTGTCAACAATTGAAAGACGTTCATGCACTAAAATCGCATTATCATTTTGATATATGCCTGACCAATCTGGACCACGGTGACGTAATAAACGAGAATATTCTAAAGCTTTTGGGCGTAATATTTCAGCCCCTGATTTTATATCTAATATACCAAATATCGAACACATTGAAGCGCTACTCCTTAATATAGTTTTGATTTATACAATTATAAAAATTGATTGTGGACAGCTAAAGGGTTGTTAAGTGTGTGGCATTTTCTAAAGAGGAAATACATACGACATAAACAACAGTTATTAATACTTAACTGTTGCAGACACTTTGACAGCATCAAGATAAAAATCAAGCGCTATTTTACAATTTTGTAATTTAATTACATTTAGTTAAGCGCTTATAAATAAAGGGCTAGCTGTAAGCCCTTTAAAATAAAGCGCTCAATGATTTTTTACTCTAAAGTGAAGTGGATACTACTTTTATAGAATAATTAGTATTTATCTGTGATTTGTGAGTATAAGGCTTTTAACATTAAGTGCAGTCATCTATGATTAAGATCAACCAAGTGATTGAATAAACAATAAATCTTTTATTCATACTATTTATCTATTTTGATGAGAACTTAAATAATGAAATTTTGCTTTTTAGCTAAAATGGCTTTAACTACTTGTTTACTTTGCCAGATAACAATAGTGAATCGAGTTACAGCTCAGGACATTATTGATAATAATTTACTGACTGTTGAAGAGCTAAGAATAGAAAAAGCAAAACAACATATGCCAGGTGTTTTTAAACCTTTAATAGATAGGGTGAGTCAATATGAGTTACAAATTAATCAAGCACGAAATTTAACGGCATTAACTCAACTGACACTTCGAAATAGTAATGCGCTTTGGAAAGAGGGTGTTAAATCGTTCGATGAATTAGGACAATACGATGACCGATCTTTGTATTGGGCCAGATTACAAATGAGTAAAGCTTTACGTTTATCGCCAGCATTTAAAAATTTATTACCGATGCAACAGCTAAACTTGTTATGGCAATTAGAACTGCTTTCTCGCGGTAAAAACGATGTTAAATTTGATAAAGACACCGATAAAAAAATTCTCATCACTGGATTTGACCCTTTTTTCCTCGATAGAAATATCGATCAAAGTAATCCTTCAGGAGTTGCTGCTTTAGCTTTGGATGATTTAGTGATCAGCCGTGATGGTAAAAGTGCTGAAATTGAAACGCTGATTGTACCGGTAAGATTCGCTGATTTCGACAAAGGAATGATAGAAACGTTACTAGCACCATATTACAACAAAGTAGATATGATCATTACGATTAGTATGGGACGTGAAAATTTTGATTTAGAGCGTTTTCCTGGCCTGCGAAGAAGTGCTAAAGCGCCTGATAACCTAAATGTTTATACAGGAGCAAATAGTGAAGAGCCACTTTTGCCAATTCGTTTAGGCAAAAACTTGCCGAATGATGAATTTGTCGAGTTTAGTTTACCGGTTTCGGCTATGAAGAAAGCATCAGGAAAATATAAAATTAATGATAATAGAATTGTTTCATCTTTAACTAAAACGTTTATGCCGCAGTCGCTTAGTGAATTAAAAGGTCATGTTTCTGTGCAGGGCAGTGGCGGTGGTTATTTATCGAATGAAGTTTCATATCGAAGCATTGTGTTACGTAATGAAATGAACCCTGTACTGCCTGTTGGACATATTCACACCCCAAGAATAAAAGCTTATCAACCGAAAGTATCTGAGGATATTGTTAAACAAATTAAACAAATGCTAAATCACGCTATCAACGAAATATAGTTAACTTCTTATCGCTAGCGTTTGTATTTTCAGCCTAAGCCTAAGTCTAATCTAAATAGGTGAGGTTTCGGCTTTAATACAGACTTACGTTATGTACTTTTAAGCCTACTTATTTTAATAATTATGGTGCAATATTTGCATTTAACCTTATTAATAAAACCTTGTTATAAAATTGACAGATGAGTGAAAAATATGACATTTATTAAAAAATCATTATTAGCCAATGCAGTTAAACCACTTCAATTATTAGGTTTGTTTAGTTTGATAGCATTACCTAGCCAGGCAATAGAAACAAATCTTTCATTACATCAAGGCAGTGAATCCAATACTCAAGGCATTTCTTTTACTATTTCAGACAGTATTTCTAAAGGCAGTAATTTTTATTGGAATGTTGGTTATAGTTATTTAGATGACGTTAAAATTGAATGGAACCAAAGTGATTTGTTTTTCAAGGTTGATACAGTTGACGCGATTATTAGTTATCGCTACAAACCTAGAACTTATAATCAATCGATGAAAGGGTTTACCTTTGAATATCAAATAGGTGCCACAATAGCATTAACTGAAAATAAGTTTATTTGGCCTGATCTAAACGAAGAAAAATACTTTAGTGAATCGAATGATATTAACCCAATGCTTGGCTTTAATGTTTTCTATGATATGAACAAAAACACAGCCTTAAATGTTGGTTTTCGATACCACCCAAGCTTTAGTGAATTTGAAGATATAACTACGTTATACGTAGGTTTTACTTATAAGTTTGGTAACCAATTTGGCTATTAAGCCTAATAACTACATTCAGATATTAAACTCATATCTTAAATTCAGATATTACAAAAGTACTTAATACATAACTAATATTAGATAAATTTAGCTAAAAAATTAACTGAAATTAGCATCTATAATTAGTTAATTACCTCTATTTATCTCAGTGATGTAACTGTAGGAAAGTTTATGCCGTCTAAATCCAAAATTGCTGCTTTTATTTTAATTAATGCGCTTTGCTTTCAAAGTCATTCAGCTTTTGCTGTTGCTTGCCCCGTACCTGCGCCTGTTACCGATACTGATAGTGACGGCTATGACGATAGTTTTGATATCTTCCCCAATAACATTGCCGAATGGTATGACACAGATTTAGATGGTATCGGCAATAATGCAGATACTGATGATGATGGTGATGGTATTCCTGACAATCTTGATGATAATAATGATGGTGATCCCGTTGTTGATTTTTATGACCCATTTCCAGAAGATGCCACCCGTTGGTTAGATTTTGATGGAGATTGTATTGACGATAATGCTGATACCGATGACGATAACGATGGCACATTAGATATTTTTGACGCGTTCCCCTTAAACGCTGCTGAATTTGAAGACACTGATAGCGATGGTATTGGCGATATTGCTGATAATGATGACGATGGTGATGGGGTAATCGATATTTACGATGATTTACCAAAAGACCCGAATGAACAAATTGATACCGACAGTGATGGCATAGGTAATAATGCTGATCCCGATGATGATAATGACGGTGTAATTGATGCAAATGATGCTTTTCCTTTAGATAATTTAGAGAGCTCAGATCTCGACGGTGATGGCCTAGGCGATAATGCAGACAGTGATAATGACGGTGATGGTTTTGCCGATGCTATAGACGTTTTTCGTGATGATCCTAATGAATGGTTAGATAGCGATAGTGATGGTGTTGGTAATAATGCCGACTTTGATGACGATAATGATACCGTTTTAGATGCCGATGATGCTTTTCCGTTAAATGCTGCAGAGTCAGTTGATACTGATGGCGATGGTATAGGTAATAATGCCGACAATGACGATGATAATGATGGTATTGCCGATGGCAATGATGCATTTCCATTAGATGCTACAGAATACTTAGACAGTGATGGTGACGGTATTGGCAATAATGCTGATACTGACGATGATAATGATGGTTATCCTGATGGTGATGATGCATTTCCACTGAGAGCCTCTGAATACCTTGATACTGATGGTGATGGTCGAGGCAATAACGAAGATGATGACGACGACGGCGATGGTATTTTAGATACTAACGATCCAGAGCCATTAAATATGTTGGCTACTACTGATACTGATGGTGATGGTATTGCCAATATTAATGATCTTGACGACGACGGTGATGGCGTAAATGACGCCGTTGACTTATTCCCGTTAGATCCTAATGAAACAGATGACTTTGATCGTGATGGTTTAGGTAATAATGCCGATGCTGATGATGACAATGATGGCATTATCGATTCAAATGACGATTTTATTTTTGACAGTAGTGAATGGGTAGACACTGATAACGATGGTTTAGGCAATAATACCGATAGCGATGATGACAACGATGGCTATACAGACTCAGACGATATTTTTCCGTTAAACAACCTTGAGTGGTATGACTTTGATGGTGATGGTGTAGGTGATAATGCTGATGCAGATGATGATAACGATGGAATATTAGATGCTTCAGACGTTTTTCCTTTTGATAGTAGCGAATGGTTAGATACCGACAACGACGGTTTAGGCAATAACATTGATATCGATGATGATAATGATAGTTACGTCGATAGTGCTGATTTATTCCCACTAAATAACCTTGAATGGTACGATAATGATAATGACGGTATCGGTAATAATGCCGATAGTGATGATGATAACGACGGTGTATTAGATGAAGAAGATGCGTTTCCGTTTGACGCTTCAGAATATTTAGATACCGATAATGATGGTATTGGTAACGTTGAAGATATAGATGATGACAACGATGGTTATTTAGACTTTATTGACGAGTTACCGTTAAATCCGAATGAAGCCTTTGATGCTGATGGTGATGGCTTAGGTGACAATGCTGATTTAGATGATGATAACGATGGCATGAGTGATGAGTTCGAAATATTGTACGGGCTTAATCCGCGTAATGCCGATGATGCTTTGTTAGATTCTGATGGCGATGGTGTCCTTAATCATGTTGAGCAAGCAAACCATACCAATCCTTTAGTGGATGACTACGCGCCAGAGATAACCACACCTGTTGCAATAAACATAAATGCTGAGCATACCTTTACACAACTTACTTTAGAAACGTTAAAGTCACTAACCGTAATATCAGCTTTTGATGGTAAAGATGGTGCAAATTGTTGTGAAATATTACCTTTAGGTTTTGAAAATGGTGTTGCTAATTTTAAATCGGGTACTAATTTAATTACTTGGCGTACCGAGGATCTTGCTGGAAATATCGCTACCGTTGAACAAGCAGTAAACTTTGCACCTTTGGTGAGTTTTGCGAAACAGCAGTATTCCGCGGAAGGTAGTTATGTAAAACTTAATGTTGAATTATCGGGTAAATCACCCAAATACCCGTTAGAAATACCTTTCACGATTGGCGGTGATGTTGATAGTTTTGATTACCAATTATCACAGCAAAAAGTCATTATTGAATCTGGTGTTAGTGGTTATGTTGAACTTTATTTAAGACAAGATAATCAACAAGAAGGCCAAGAGGAGTTAATCGTAACTTTTAGTAACAGTGTCAATAGTGCGAACAATAAGCAGCATACAATTTTTATATCTGAAGAAAATATTGTCCCTTTATCGACGATAAATGTTTTCCAACAAGAACAACAAGTGTCTTCAATTGTTAAAGACCTTGGTGAAGCACATATCCAACTCATTATTGATGATGCTAACACCTTAGATAAACACATTATTAGCTGGGATATCCCTGAGTATGTCAATGCAGAAATCAGTGCTAACCAATTAAGTGTTTATATAACACCAGAAAACGTTGTTTTTCCTGATAGTGCTAAAAACTTAATTTCATTTTCAGTGACGATAACAGATAGCGGTACCGGAGAATTAAGCCAAACAAAATTTATTGATTTAGCGATGTTCGATCAACGTTCAAGATTAGATAGTACTGATACAGATCTTGACGGAATCGCTGATAATATAGAAGGTTTTTCCGACAACGACGGTGATGGTATTCCCGCATTTATGGACAACTCAACTATTGCCTATATGCAACCGCTTCATGTTAATGCCGCACAAACTAAAATTATTGAAACAGAGCCTGGCTTAAGGTTAGGCCTAGGAAAGTATGCAAAATTACAATTTTCAGATGGTGTTCAACTATCTGCGTTAGAAATTGAAAACACTCAGTTAATAACAGCGGATACTTTGACACATATTGGAGGTTATTTTGATTTCATCATCGATAAAATAGTCCCATTTGGCCGTTCAGTAGCGATCACTATTCCATTAACTGAAGCAATACCCAGTAATGCCGTTTACCGTAAATACTCATTAGAAAATGGCTGGCAAGACTTCGTAGAAAATAGTGATAACACTATTTCATCAAGCCCTTTGGTAAATGGAGTTTGTCCTTTTGCTGATAGTACAAGTTATGTTGCGGGTTTAAATAATGGGGATGTTTGTTTACGTTTAATTATTGAAGATGGCGGCGTAAATGACTCTGATGGTGTTGCCAATGGTGTGATTGACGATCCTGGTGTGGTTGCTTTAATACCTAATAACGAAGTGGCTAAAACGGTTGACCCTGAAAAATCGAGTAGTGGTGGAGTAGTATATTACCTTTTCGGCTTGCTATTGTTTTCCACACTATTTAGAGCTAAACATAGTTTTTATAAACGAAATCAATAATTATTGAACAAATAGTAAGTTCCCTTTGTCGTGAAAGCTTATCATTGATAAAATGATGCTTTAATAATTAGGTTAGGTTTTGTTAAATAATGTTTGAGTTGAAATATAAAACGCCATTTGAATGGACAGAAGTCGTTATGGCTGATTTTGATGAGTTTTTAAAAGATCATGCTGCTGCAGAAAAAAAAGCATCAGGAATGGCGATCACCATGTTGTCACACTATCCAGATCGTAAAACGCTTGTTAGAGCAATGGCTGATTTAGCGATAGAAGAATTGATCCATTTCAAACAAGTATTGAAGCTAATGCAAGCGAAAGATATTCAATTAGCTAATGACTCTAAAGACATGTATATCAAAGACATTAGAGCACTTTTTCGTCATGGGCAAGATGTATTCTTTATGGATCGTTTACTTGTCGCGGGTGTTATAGAAGCACGTGGACATGAACGATTTGATCTCGTCAGCCAAGCATTACCAGACGGTAAAGAAAAAGATTTTTATGTTGCGATTGCAAAATCTGAAGAAAAACA